>DLBH01000008.1 GCA_002494165.1 Lachnospiraceae bacterium UBA7026
GCAAGGAAAAGATAAGCAGGTGGCTGGAAAGATGAACTGGAGGCAGGGGAAAGCATCGGCAGGAGGCAGAGGAAAAGCATCGACGGGAGGCTGGAAAATGGATAGTAGGCATGGAATAGGAGATCCCCTGGTCACGGTGATTGTGCCCGTTTATAATGTGGCGCCCTACCTGGAGGAGTGTATCGGAAGTATCCTGAGGCAGACATTCAGGGATTATGAACTTCTTTTGATCGATGATGGGTCAACAGACCAAAGCGGCCTGATCTGCAGGAGGGCTGCAGAATCGGACCGGCGTATCCGGTATTATTATAAGGAGAATGGTGGCCTGTCCCGGGCCAGAAATTATGGTCTGGACCGGACAAGGGGAGAGTACATCACTTTTATTGACTCTGATGATTATGTCATGGAGACTTATCTGCAGACCCTGCTTGACCTTTGCCTGACCTGGTCAGCTCCTCTTTCCTGTGTTGACTTCCTCATGCCCCGGCAGATTAAGGGAAAAGGGGGAAGACCAGGCAAAAGAGACTGTATGACTCCGGTGGAAGCCCTCAGAAGATGTCTGGTCAGGGATGGCTTTGGCTTGTCAGCCTGTGGGAAAATGTACCACAGAAGTCTGACCAGGTTTCTGCATTTCCCACCGGGACGGCGCTATGAGGACCTGCTGACCATACCCTGGCTTTTTGAGAAATGTGACAGGGTTGCCTCGGCCAGGGACCGCCTGTACTACTATCGTCGCCGGCAGGGCAGTATAACCTGCAGGAAGCTTGACCAGGAAGATTTTTGCCAGCCAGGGATTCTCCTGGACCTGCTCGCCTATGTGGATGAATATGCACCTGAGATTCATGACGCGGCAGTCTGCCGCCTTTTGGTTGAACTTTTTCACAATATTATCTACCGGTTGGTTTTTGATAAGAGATATCCACTTCTGGCAGGTCAGCTTATCCAGATCTGCCGATGCTTTCTAAAGGCAAGCTGGACAAATCCATATCTGACCAGGGGGAAAAAGCTTCAGATTAAACTTTTCTGTAGGAATCCAGCCTTATATAAGAGACTATATTCTGACTATTTGAAGTATAAAAAAATGTCAAATTTTACTCATAGACAGCTTGAAAAATAACTAATATATGGTATATTTGACATATAAACTATTGTTTTACGAATAGCTTTATGAGACAAAGGAGGAGAGAGTATGAATAATCAAAGTGTTTCAAGTAGAATGTTGAAGGCCCTGTTAATGGGGGCAGTTCTTATGGCACTCTTAATGGGATTTAAGGTATCTGCCAGTGCGGCAGAAACGCTTTATCCCAGCACATCCAAAGTTACTGTGTTGACCAAAGGTTTTACTTATCAGCTTGGTGATGTAACTGGAGGTTATATTTACAAGTCTTCCGCACCGGCTGTTGCGTCGGTTAATAACACGGGAGTGATTGTTGCTAAGAAGGTCGGCGGTACGTATATTGGCTGCTACAGTGGTACAACAGGCCAGCTGCTGTATTCTTATCCGGTACTTGTTAAGAAAAATAAGTATTATAACAGGTCTTATGCTTCTGTAGGTGTACGTAATTTCAGATACGGTACATGGCTGGTACCTTTAAAGGGAGCCATCAAGGGTAAGTATCTTGTTTTGAAGATGGCTGTTGTCAATAACAGGCTTCTTAATATTACAGGAGTAAGATTTAATCTTTATGCTTCTATTGGAGGTACCAGGATTTTTGCAAAGAGGATTAGGCTGGGCAAGAGAGTTAACAGGTACAGTAAAACTAAGGCTACTATAAAGATCAAGCTTAACAAGCGCCAGAGGCAGGCTCTTGATTTGAATCGTGTATCCTTCTACTAGATAATAGTTTTTACAGAAGCTATATAGAGCGGAATCAGAATTTCTGGAAATATATGTACCCGGCGGCAGGGACTACCCCTCCGCCGGGTTTTTCTATTGTATTTCAGAGGATATTTTAGAGGTCAGCGGAATCCTTTTGATTCCCAGGAAGATGGATTAATGATATAATAAAAAACAACAATAATCTTAAATAAGGAGGTTTGCAGCATGAGTAAATATTTGTTGGGAAAGCTATACTTTTCATTGATTTTTGCCCTATGTTCAGCCACCCTGTCATTGGGATTAACAGGTGGGGAATGGACCCTTACAGCCAGGGCTGCTTCTGGCCGTCCCCAGTTGATGAAGGGAAGAATCTATCTCGATGAGCGGGCAGAGGATGGAGATACTCTCTATCTGCAGGGTTACCATGATTACCTCAAGCTGACCCGGGAGAGCGCCGCAGCCTTCCCGGCTCTGGACCAGGCACTGGAAAGCTACAGTGCGTCAGAAGAAAGAGAAGTGAAGAAGCTGGCTGCCGAATACTTAGATCAGAGAAAGGAGCATCCTGAGAATGTCTATGATGAAAAGGTTCCCTTTGTCATTGAGGACCAGACCTACATCAGAAGAGCAGATGAGGATGTGGTGAGTTTTATCTGTTGTGATTATACTTATGCCGGTGGTGTTCATGGCGGTTTTGTGATTAGCAGCCGTAATTATGATGCCAAGACCGGCAAGGAGATTGCCCTTGATCGTATCGTCAAAGACCAGGATGGTCTGGCTGGGGCTTTGAGGACGGAACTGGAGAAAAAGTATGACAAAGATTCTTTTTTCGAAGGTCTGGAAGAAACCCTGGCTAAGGAGATAAAGGGAAAGGATGACCTGGAGCTTACCTGGGTTCTTGGTCCCCAGGGAGTTACTTTCTGTTTCAGCCCTTATGAGATAGGTCCCTATGCTTCCGGCTCCCAGTTCGTCACTTTAACTTACACAGCCTATGGAGATCTGTTCAAAGAGGCTTACCTGCCGGGCGAGTCTGCAGGCTATGGAGTGGAGTTTTCTTCTATCGAAACAGTTGATCTGGATGTGGACCAGGATGGTAAAACAGACCAGGTCAGTGTGGCTTCTGATTATGATGAGGATGGGGCTGTTATAAACAACTACACGGTCCGGGTCAATGATAAAGACCTGGAATCAAAGGATGCGGGAGCAGATGTCTATTATTACAGTATGAATCAGCAATTGTTGATTGGGGAGGATGGCAAGGTTTATCTTTATATTTTCGGTCTGTCTGACAATGATTACTCAAGTCTGGATGTCTATGATTTGAGCAGCGGCCAGCCAGCCTTTGTGGAAAGCCGGAACCTGTCTAGAGCTTCCTATCCTGCAGAGGAGGAAGATAACTCCTACTGTGCGGCAGTCCTGTCAGATCCCGGCTATATGCCCCTGTCTGCCAGGTTCGACATCCTCAGCACCTATAGCGCCAGTAAGGTCTTTTTCCTTGGCGGGGACGGCAAGCCTGAGTCATCAGATCCTTATTATATGATTGAAAGTCAGATCCAGCTGAAATCCAAAGCGGTAATCACTGCGGACAAGGTGGATGAAGAAGGTAATGTCAGCAGTAAGGATGTGAAGATTCCTGCAGGCTCCAGTTTTGACCTCTACCGGACCGATGGGAAAAAGCTGGTGGATGCCCGGCTTTCGGATGGAAGTCTGGTCCGCCTTCATGTGGAGGGAACATTCCCGGATAAAATCGATGGAACCGAAGTGGAAGATCTTTTCGAAGAGCTTTTCTATGCAGGCTGATTCTAAGGCCACTTGTTTTCCCTGATCTGTGTGGGTCCGGGCCTGATCTGCAGCCAGGAACTGCTGGTATACAGTGGCTTTTGTAAGATAAACAGGAGAATATCATATGTATGAATGTGTTAACTGTGGAGGTGCTTTACGCTTTGATATAGACAGCCAGCAGCTTCACTGCGATTATTGTGATTCCGATTTCGATCCCCAGACCTATCGGGTCAATGAAGAAGCCGGACCGGGATCTTATACCATGGAGCTGGACCAGCCTGTGGGAACTGAATCTACAGGCAACCTGCCTGAGGTAAATTTGACCGGAGGAGACCTGACTTCGGGAGATTTGCCTGGGGGAGACCTGACTGAGGGAGGTCTGACCGAAGGAGGTTTGACCGGAGAAGATATGGCCCTTCAGGCAGAAGAAAAACCTCGGCCAGAGGCTTTAACCTACAGTGTCTGCGTCTATACCTGTCCCAACTGCGGTGGAGAACTGCTGACTACGGATGAGTCCATCACGGGTTTCTGCCCCTACTGCGGCTCCTTTGCCATGCTCAGTAAAAAGCTTCGCCAGGAGACCCGGCCCATGAAGATCATTCCTTTCAAGCAAAGTAAAGAGGATTGTAAAAGAGCCTACAAGTCCCAGACCAGTTTCATGATTTACACGCCCCGGAAGATGAAGGACGCGGAGGCCCTGGAGACCTTCAGACCTATCTATATGCCCTTCTGGATGTATAATTATTCTTTTGCCGGGGACTACAGGCTTGTGGGTGTGAAAGAGTATAATAAGGGAAGATATGAGATCACGGAATTCCACCGGCTCTCAGGCCATGTGGACAGTAACTGCCAGGGTATTTTCCATGATGCTTCGTCCAGCCTGGACGATGAGATCAGCAGGGCAGTCCTCCCCTATGACACAGAAGATCTGAAGGATTTTCAACCTTCCTATCTCTGTGGTTTTTATGCGGATTCGGGGGATGTGGACAGCAAGGTATATCAGGAAGAAGCAGATAAATTTGTTATGGATAATATGATAGAGAGGCTGGGCAAGGAGCAGGCCTATAAAGAATTTGACACGGTCAGGGCTTCTGGTAATAAGCCCAAGGCAAAGGACCTGGCCATGACTAAGGAAGAGGCCCAGAGTGTCCTTTTGCCAGTCTGGTTCCTTACCTACCGTAAAGGGGGCAGGGTTGCCTATTCTGTGGTCAACGGACAGACCGGTAAGGTGACGGCAGACCTGCCTGTGGATATCGGCCGTTTTCTGCTCGGTTCCCTGATCACGGCCCTTCCCTTTTTCTGGCTGCTCAATCTTTTCCTGGCAGTGGTTCCCAGGTATCTGCTGGCCTTTTCCGGCCTCCCGGCCCTGCTGGTGGCCGCCGTATATATGATGGCTGTCAATAGTATCTATGAGAGAGACCATAAGCTCAATGACGCCGGGATCAAATCCCTGTGGTCAAATAAGAAGGTCAAGGAAGAGAAGGAGAAGAAAGAGACTGTTGATAATCTGACGGCAGTTTCTGTTTTTGGGATGATGATTATGCTGATTCTCTGGGGAGTATGTATCTTTACGGAGATGAGGATGGACTCCTGGCTCTCCTCCTTGGTAACCATTATAGCGTCGGGTATTATGATAGCGGGTGTACCATCAGGCCTCCGTTATTGGGACCAGAAAAGGCTGGTCAATGACTCTTATGTCTTGCTGGCTGCGGTAATCCTGTCCCGGCTGCTGCTGCTGGTTAATCCCCACGATGATATCTATTATTATGCAGGCACTATCATTCTGTATGGTTTCATCCTTTATACCCTGATCCAGCTGATCCGGGAGTATAATCTTATGACTACCCGTCCCCTGCCCCAGTTTGACAGACAGGGCGGGGACACCAGCGCACCGGTATAAGGGGGAGGAGAGATATGTTTAAGTTGAGAAAAAAGAGCAAGAATAAAAAGAGAAAGGCCTGGATCAAGCCTGTTAAGCAACCAAAACCTCCCAAGGCGCCAAAAAGACCAGCGGCTGCCGCTAAAAACAAGCAGCTGCTCTATAAAGCATCTTCCAGTCAGGCTCTGCTGAGTCTGCTGCGGGCCGGCAGCAAGCCAGGACAGGAAGGGAAAAACTCCCAACTGGTAAAAAAGGAAGCCAGGAAGGCCCTGGCCCGGGATATTCGGATAGGCAGCCTGCAAAGCTTTGCCAGGACCAGTGGAGGGAGACTTTTAGCCATGGCCCTGCAGAAACTGCTGCTTGTGCTTGTCCTGGTAAGTCTTTCTACAGGCCTTTTTACCTTCAGTGGCTTTCGTAGCAGGGCAGCCTGTCTGCCTCTCCCGGCCCAGAAAGCAGCCTGTCTGCCTCTCCCGGCCCAGAAAGCAGTCAGCCTGTCTCCTGCGGGTCAAAAGGCAGGCCTCGGACTGAGGGCGGAAGCGGCCATGGAGGAGACCGGTTCTGAGGAATACAGTGGAGAGGACCAGGCCCCGGATCCTTATACGGATCCGGACCAGCTTATAGAGACAGCCTATATAGAGGGCCTCTCTAATCATAATGAGGTAGTAATTTTCGATAATGCAGACCTGTTGACCCAAGGTCAGGAGCAGGCTCTCCTGACCCATATGCTGCCGGTCAGTGAGTACGGCCATGTGGCTTTTATCAGTCGTAATCAGGTTGACGGCTCTACGGAAAGCTATATTGAGACCACCTTCCGCAACCTGTATGGTTCTGACAGTGCGGTAATCTTCCTGATCGATATGGATCACAGGAATATCTGGATCTACAGTGACGGACAGATTCATGACACCATTACCAATTCTTATGCTGAGACTATCACTGATAATGTCTACGGCCTGGCAGGTCAGGGTGATTATTATGAATGCGGAGCCGAAGCTTTTGACCAGATGACCCGTCTTCTGGCAGGCCAGTCCATCGCCAGACCGGCCAAGTATATCTGTAATGCCCTGCTGGCTTTTATCCTTGGAGTGATCGTCAATTATGTTATTTTACGGATTATGGCTATCAAGGATGAACCAAATGATGAAAAAATCCTGGAGGCGATTCATTTTACAGCAGAGGTCAGTGAGCCTTCCGCAAAAATGACTAAAAAAGTGCGGAAGTTGAGAGAGTCATCCGGCGGCGGAGGCGGTGGAAGCCGTGGCGGCGGCGGAGGCGGTGGAGGTGGAGGTGGCGGCGGCCATGGTTTTTAGACCAGCCGCTCCAGGAACCAGCCTTCATCTTATAAAGCCATGCTGACTTAGATCAGGGAAGGAGGGAGATGCCGTGGATAAAACAGAGGAATATAGTAAGGACGCCATGACAGAAGGCCAGTCTTCCCTGGGTAAGGACAGTAAGCCGGAGGAAGAGATTGCCCGTGATGGTTTTTCTGGTAAAGAAAAGAGCAACGGAGAGAAATCTACGAAAGAGATGAAGATAAAAGAAAGTATTAAAGAGAAAAAAGTAGATTCAGATGGGACCGGTAAAAAGAAAAGATCAGAAGAAAAGACAGAGACAGGAGAGTCCGGGAAAAAGGCCAAGGCAGGAAAAAAGTCTTTGGGAGCCTGGTTTCGGACTCACAAAAAGGAAAAAGATGAAAGCGACGGCAAAATTTACAAATATAAAAATGGCATAAAAAAAGCGATTTTTGCTGAGATTGTATTTATGCTGCTTTTTACAATCTGTATAGTTATTCTGCAGATCTTTCTTGCCCTGATGACATTTTCCAATGATATCAAGAGAAGTGAGAAGCATATAAAGGATAGTTACAGGGATGCTCTGGAGGAAGGCGGCCAGGCTTTACGAAGTATCGATGAGCTTTGTTTTGGCCAGGTGGGCATATGTACGGAGATATCCAGACTACTAGGTGAAGAGGACCTGGACATGGTCTGGATCAAGAATTATTTTAAACTCGATAATTATTATATTCTGGACAGAGAGGGTAATGTGAAGGAGACCAGTAATCCGGAGCCGGTCGATTTTCATCAGGGAGACTTGGTCAGGCTCTATAGCTATGATCCGGATGATAATTATTATTATAATAATGCCGTGATCCGCCAGGGGACAGATGGAAAAAAACACCGCTGTTATTCTTCTATTTACCAGGAATCTTATGAAACATGGAAAAATAATGAGGATATCATTGTTTTTGAGATGGATCACCCCATTGTAAAAATGATAGAAGAGGAAACCACGTCCATGGAGACTCTGCTGAAAAATGAGTCTGTGGGCTATGATGGCTTTGCCTTTGCTGTCGATAGAGAGACGGGAGAGTTTGTTTATAAACCGGAGAAGATGGAGGGGGGTTCAACAGGGATACCGGCTGATAAACTGGCAGATCTGAAGAAATACTCCGCATCTATTTTCTCCATGGATGACAATATCTATATCGTCAAGGCTGTCAATGTCAATGAAGATGTTCTTGTTTGTCTTACCATTACTATACAGGAAATCTGGCACACGATTCTCATGTCCAGTTTTGGTGTTGTTCTCGTCTTTTTTGTTATCAGCTCTCTTATTGTAACCTACGCTGTCCTTCTGGAGGAGGATTATCTCCGTAAGAAAAACAAGGGAAGCTGGAAGCCTATTCTAAAGGGATGGATATATTATAACCGGAGTATCGGGGAAAAAATTTTACTTTTTTCTGTAATAGGATTGATTATTATGGCTATGACTACGGTCTATTTCCAGACCCTTCTGGTACTATCGAGAAGGTCCCAGAACACTATGGCCATTGCCTCTGATGCGGTTTCATCCGTTAAAAAGAAGAAGGAATACAGTAATGATGTAAAAGACGCCGGTGAAATTATTGAACTGGAAACCTTCCTCTTTATGACTGATGCCCTTAACAAGTATGATAAGATAGATAATCAGATACTAAAGACAATCCTGAAATCCTCCAATATTAAGGCGGCTACTATATATGATGCTGACATGAACGAGATCCTCTATACCACAAGCAATTATATTCCCAGAGAGATAAAGAAGTTGGAGGGAACAGATCTTCTCGATACCGTACATAGAGAGATAGAACTCTATGGTTACTATGTTGGCGATCCTTTTGTCATGGTCACCCCCGAAAACGAGATTATGAATCTTCAGTATTTCGGATGGGAGGATACCATGAAGAACGGGACGGGATATGTGTTCTTCTGTCTTTTTGAGACTGATTTTGTAAAGACCATACAGGACAGCACTATTCTTAAAAGTGTCCTTTCCAAGATTGAGACTGGTGATGGCGGAAGGGCCTGGTCAGTCTCTAAAGAAGACAGGACCATCTCTTATTTTCCTAACAGTGCGGTAATCGGGAAAAAAATCAGCAAATATGGCTTGAAAAAAAGCCAGCTGGAAAATGATTATAATGGATATATCAGGATGAATGGGAAAATATATTATGCAGCGGTGAAAGAGACCGATGATAATTATATTTTTGTCACGGTTCCATGGCGGAATATCATGAGTGACAGACTGCCTATGCTGGTGGTAACTCTTCTGTCAGCCTTCCTGGTATTTTTCCTCCTTTATCTGCGGATCGCCTTTGAGAGGGATGTGGGTGTCAGGGTATATATATATAGTGACAGAAAAAGGAATGAGACTGCGGAGAGTATTATTATAAAATTGATGAAATGTGACCTGGTCGTTGCGGCTGCCTGTGTCTGTATCCTGGAGCTTGTTGCCTATAATTTCCTGGAAGATGATAACATCATCAAATATATCTTCTATGGCAACTGGAACAAGGGTCTTAACATATTCTCTCTTACCCAGTGTATTGTGACCATTTGTAAAGGTGTGATCGTCATCAGCTTTCTGATCTGGATGCTGAGATCCCTGGAGTCTATTTTTTCCAGTGCGGGGTCCACTGTATGCCGGCTGCTGGCCAGCCTGCTCAAATATGTGGGGGTCCTGGTGATTGCCTTCATGAGTATCGCCAGTTTTGGGGTAGATCCTACTACCCTGGTAGCCTCTTTTGGTATTTTGACTACGGTTATAGGTCTTGGTGCCAACAGCCTGCTACAGGATATCTTTGCCGGTCTCTTCATTATTTTTGAGGGGGACCTCAGGGTCAATGATGAGGTTCTTCTGGGTGACAGCAGGGCTAAGATTGTGGAGATTGGAATCAGGACGACCAAGTTCAGAGACCGCTATAATAATACAAGGATCATTAACAATAAAAATATAATTGACATTACAACCCGGTCTAAGGGAGCCCACAGGTTATTCTATAATCTGAAGATTGATAAGAGTATCTCATCAAGTCAGGTGGAGGAGGTTCTGGACAGTGCTCTTGCCTATCTTAAGAACCGCTATCCTGAATATGTGATGGATGTGGAGAACCGGGGAATTATCCTTGGAGCTGAAAACTACATGCAATACCGTTTTGTGGTCCGGACCAAGGAAAGGCTTAAGGATAAGACCGATGCTATGGTAAGGGAGGAAGTCGGCGGCATCCTGGAAGAGAGTGCCATTCCGGTTCTGGAATGGTTATAGGAACCGGACCCTCCGCTTAGGACTGCCTGGGAATGTAACAATCCCAGGAGACCGCAAGTTGGGACCTGCCAGCTTCGTGACAATTCTTGTATTTTGGTAAAACTGTTGAAGAATTATCAGATATCAAGAGAAATTCTCTTGCAATCTTGACAATATTATCAATGTGGGTTAGACTTTTGTTAGGGATATTAACCTGTTTTGTGACTAACTTCAGGAGGTTTATTATGAAAACTTGTAGGATATTATGTGTTTGTAGTGTAGGACTTATTACATCTAATATGGTGGCAGCAAGATTGACAGATAAGCTGGCGGAAAAAGGCTGGGAGGCTACGACCCAGGTAACCACACCCGACGAAGTACGGGCTGAGCTTGCTGACGCGGATTATGACCTGATTGCCTGTGTATCCCATGTATATGAGGATTTTGATGTGCCTAAGGTGAATGCCCTGGGTCTGCTGGCAGGAACAGGCGTGGATAAGGTAGTAGAGGATTGTCTGGCAATTCTTGAAAAGAAATAAATACTAGCTGACCCCAAAAGGGCAGCCCCGTGAAGGAGAAGGCTTGTGTGCTTTTGCCTCCACGGGACTGCCCTTTATTATTTTGTGTGTATTCTTTTCTGGTATTTCCTAAAAGGAAGGGTTCAGACGGCCGGCAGCTCTGCCTTTTTAAAGCAGGGGAGTGAAGAGTCTCAGTATGGAGAGAAGCATCTCCTTGAAGACACCGTTTTTGATATCACCCTTCTCTACTCTTCTGGATACTTTTAGGGCGTCTAGATAATCATCCCTGATATCCAGTATTTTTCTGGAACCGTAAAGGTAAGTGCCATTCTCAAAATGAAGGTAAAGGCTCCGGTAATCCAGGTTGATGGTGCCCACAGTGGCAACCTTGTCGTCGGATACAAATACCTTTGCGTGAACGAAGCCGGGAGTGTATTCATAGATTTTTACGCCGCCTTTCATCAGAGTCTTGTAATAGGACCGGGTAATCATCCATATCATCTTTTTGTCGGGTATTCCCGGAGTCAGGATCCGGACATCTACCCCTCGCTTGGCCGTCAGCAATATAGCATTGGTCAGTTCATTGTCGATGATCAGATATGGAGTGATGATGTAACAGTAGTCGACTGCCTGGTTGAGGATGTTCATGTAGATATTCTGGGAGGTGATCTCATAATCCAGGGGAGTCTCACCATAGGCAGCAATATAGCCGTCAAAGTCATCTTTGTCAGCAGCCTTCGGGACCTGGGGACTGGCGGGATCCAGAATCTGGGAATTGGCAGAATCCGGGGAAATAGCAGCAGGTGCAAGGGGATTAGGACCTGTGCCCCGGATGTCGGAGGCCAGATCATCAGGCAGGTCGGTAAAATTATCAGACCGGACATCGGCCGCTATATCGGAAGCGATGTGGGCCAGATCTCTAATCAGACCACCTGATGCCGCGCCTGCAATACTGAAGGAACTATTGTCCCTGGTCTGCCGGCCGCTTTTTCCTCTGGCGGTGCTGACTGGCTGTCCGGCAGCACCGACTGGCTGCCCCCCATCATTAGATGTCGGTCCGATTGCACTGACTGGCTGTCCGGCCGCATTGACTGTTTGTCCGGCCTCCATGGCCGCCATGCCGCCTTCGACAACCGCCTGGCTGTCCGGGAAGCTGTCGGCTTTGAAAACCATATAATTGGAATCTTCATGGCGCAGGGCGTTCCAGTTGGTCAGGAAGAGGACAGTATAGGACCAGACCGCCTCACCCTTTATGCGGATGACATTATCTTTCCAGTAGCCGAAACGCTCGATCCGGTTGATATATTCATCGGCCAGATTGATGCCGCCGCTGAAGGCTACCTTACCGTCTATGACTAGAATCTTCCGGTGGTCCCGATGGTTCATGATAGAGCCCAGGACCGGTGTAATCCGGTTGAAGGGGACACTTTTGATACCTTGTTTTTCTAACTCTTTGGCATAGCTGGAGGGGAGGGTGCCGAAGGAACCCATATCATCGTAAAGGACTCTGCATTCCACCCCCTGGCGTACCTTTTTCTGGAGAATGGCCAGCATCTGGTTCCACATGTAGCCGGGCTCGATGATGAAGTATTCCAGGAAAATATAACGCTCAGCCTTTTCCATCTCCTCAAGGATATGGGGAAAGCCTTCCTCACCGGTACCATAATAATCAAAGCCGGTATTGCGGTAGAAAGGGAAGCCGGCACTCTGGGCTATGTAGTGGAACTGGCCCTTCTGGATGGGAGCGATTTCATCTAATTCCCTGAGGACGCTGGTGTCCTGGAAATAATATTTTTTTGCTATGTCGGTTTCCTTGACGATATTGCGGAAGGTTCTGGAGATGATCAGGTCCGCACCTAGAAGCAGGTAGGAAGCGGTGCCTGGTACCGGGAACATCATAATAAGGATGATCCACATCAGGTCCGAAGAAAGGTGTTCAGTGCGGCGTATTATATATAAGACCACCACGGTGCTCATAACTCTCAGGACGCCTTCAATCCAGGCGGCCTGTTCTGAAAAGAACTTGATGATGACACCAAGTATGGCGGCTTCAATGATAACACAGAAGACCATGATGACCACCCGGATAAAATTAGGTTTGGCTTGTATCAATGGCTTTTACCTCCTCTTTAAAACTAATGTTACGGACATTCTTCCTAAAATGAATACTACAGTCATTATAGCAAATATTATAACATATTTTAACATTTGTATGTCTTTTCCTCAAGGGTAACAGAGAATAATATGAATTGCTGCATAGTATTTCCACCAAACCTGCAAAAACTTATGTATGTCACCAGAGATGGGAAAAGGTAAAAAAGAAGGCATAGGTGCCCTGTTTTCGGGATCTCATAAAAGATAAAAAAGATAATTATTATAAAATTGATACAATAAAAATAGAATATAGGCAAAGTTTCTTGCATTTTCTCTCAGCTATAGCTATAATAAAAAATGAATTATTCTGAAAAATCATATTTTAGAAAGGAAGGATTGAACATGAAAAAATTCTTATCATTGGCTTTAGCAGCTGCTATGGCACTTTCACTCGCAGCCTGTGGAGGAAGCTCTTCCGCACCGGCAGACAGCACAGAGGCAGGATCCTCTGACAAGACCTTTATCATCGCCACTGACACTACCTTCGCTCCTTTTGAGTTCACAGACGAGAATGGTGACTTCGTTGGTATCGATGTGGATATCCTCGCAGCTGTAGCCAAGGACCAGGGCTTTGATTATGAACTGCAGTCTCTTGGATTTGACGCAGCTGTTGCAGCTCTTGAGTCCGGCCAGTGTGACGGAACCATCGCCGGTATGTCTATCACAGACGAAAGAAAAGAAAAGTATAATTTCTCTGAGGCTTACTACGATTCCTACGTTTGTGTAGCTGTAAAAGAAGACAGCGACATCAAGGGCTTTGAGGACCTGAAGGGGAAGACAGTAGCTGCCAAGACCGGTACCATGGGCGCCAACTGTGCCGAGGCCTACAAGGATAAGTATGGCTATGAGATTACTTATTTTGACGCTTCCGACATGATGTACCAGGATGTAGCTACAGGCAACTCCGTAGCCTGCTTCGAGGACCAGCCTGTTATGGCTTACAATGTAGCCCAGGGCAACGGCCTTAAGATCGTTGCTGACGCTAAGGAAGAGTTCTCTACTCCTTATGGTTTCGCTGTATTAAAGGGAAGCAATGATGATCTTCTTAAGATGTTCAACGATGGTCTTGCCAACATTAAGGCCGACGGAACTTACGACGAGATCGTTGCTAAATATACAGGCAGCAAGTAAGACAGGAAGAGGATAGATAGTTTATGAATTTGTTTGGAGTTTTACAGGAATCCTGGCCTATGCTGATGGAAGGCCTGGGGATGACGGTCCGTATTACGGTCCTGTCATTGATCATTGCTTTGATTGTCGGCATATTTGTATGTCTGATGAACATTTCAAGCAATAAGGTCCTTCGGGGAATTGCAAAGTTTTATATATGGCTGATCCGTGGTACTCCCATGCTTGTGCAGGCCTTTTATTTCTATTTTGCTTTGCCGCAGCTTGTTCAGGGCCTGACCGGAACCCAGTTCCGTATCGACATTTTTACCGCCAGTTTGGTCACTCTGTCCATGAATGCGGGTGCCTATATCTCTGAGATCTTCCGTGGATCCATCGAGGCGGTACCAAAGGGACAGATGGAGGCTTCCCGCAGTCTTGGCCTCAGCTATGCCAAGACCATGCAGAAGATCATCCTCCCCCAGGCAGTCCGTATCTGTCTGCCATCCCTGGTAAACCAGTTCATCATCACCTTGAAGGACTCAACGATCCTCTATGCGATCGGTCTTGCCGAGATTATGAACAAGGCCAAGATATATGTAGGAAGAACCATGGAATCCTTCGCTACCTATACCTGGGTTGCCATCTTCTTTCTGGCCATCGTGACTGTCCTGTCACTGGTTTCCAGATATGTTGAGAGGAGGATGAATGCCTGATGATCGCTAAAGATAATAACGAGATTAAGATTGAGGTGAATGGATTAAAGAAGTCTTTTGGCAAGCTTCATGTCCTGCGGGGCATCGACGCTGAGATCCGGGCTGGAGAGGTAATCTGTGTGATCGGGCCTTCCGGTTCCGGTAAGTCCACTTTCCTCCGCTGTCTCAACCGTCTGGAAGAGATTTCCGGGGGGGAGATTATCGTAGACGGGGAGAGTATTACTGATCCCAAGGCTGACGTGGACAAGATCCGTCAGCATATCGGAATGGTATTCCAGTCCTTTAATCTCTTTCCACACTATACGGTCAAGGAAAATGTTATGCTGGCTCCGGTGGAGTTGAAGTTGAAATCCAAGGCTGAAGCTGAGCAGAAGGCTCTTGACCTCTTAAACCGTGTCGGCCTGGCCGACAAGGCAGACGCCAAGCCCAGGCAGCTTTCGGGCGGCCAGCAGCAGCGTGTGGCCATCGCCAGAGCCCTGGCCATGGAGCCGGATATCATGCTTTTTGATGAGCCGACTTCCGCCCTGGACCCTGAGATGGTATGTGAGGTTCTCGACGTTATGAAGGAGTTGGCGGCCGAGGGTATGACTATGGTGGTCGTTACTCATGAGATGGGCTTTGCCCATGATGTGGCTGACCGCGTCTTCTTCATAGACCAGGGTGTGATCATGGAAGAGGGAACTCCTGTTGAGGTTATGGATCATCCCCAGAATGAGAGAACCAAGAGCTTCTTAAGTAAGGTGCTCTAGGAATTGTTCGGGCCGGACCCGGCCAGGAGAATAATAATAAAGGCTATGCAAGATGCATAATCGAGCATAAAAAAGGCCAGCGGCTTAAGCCGCTGGCCTTAATTAATTATCAAAACTGAAATTAAAATCTAAATTAGAACTTCGGTGTTTTGCTGCATCCTACATGGTAAGCCATGGTGTAGTCAGCTCCGTCGACACCCTTTCTCCAGGAAGCCTGGGTAGATGCGGACTTCTTGCCGGTTAAAACCTTGTCCACGCCTTCCTTCTTGTCCCAGGAAGCCTGAGTGGAAGCAGATGTCATACCGTAAGGGGTATCATCCTTCCAGGATGGCTGGGTGGAAGCGGAAACGCCGCCTGCCAGGCTGACAGGTCTGTTGTGGAACTGGAGTTCCTTGGTCACTGCCTGGGAGATGAAAGCAACAAGCTGGTCCTTGGTCCAGGTCTTCTTTGCTGCCTCAGAAACACCACCAGGAGTTCCTACTGCGTCAAAAGCTCCCTGAGTAGCTCCTGAGGGCTTGCCAATGACATAATTCTCTTTCCAGGAAGCCTGGGTGGAAGAGGACTTCTTTCCGCTGGGCTCTACCGGCCGGTTGGAGAACTGCAGCTGGGACTGTACCTCCTTGGTCACGAAAGCGACAAGCTGGTCCTTGGTCCATGTGCTTCTGGCTGTGGGAGAAACACCGCCGGGAGTTCCGATGGCGTCATAAGCGCCCTGGGTAGCTCCGGAAGGTCTTGCGTTCTCCTTGCCGTTCCATGTCTTCTGAGAGGAAGCGGCAGCAGAGGAAGCCTTGGTCGGCTTTTTAATCGGTGTGTTGTAGAATTTTGGATTCTCCTGGATCATATCACGAACCACCTTCTCCAATAATTCCTTATTGATGCTCATAATATATACTCCTTTCCCAATCATTATTGATAGCTGAACACCTGGTAGATCTTTATACCAGACAGGTTAGATGTCTCTCAATCTTCTGATTCATTAAAGGCCTTAAGCAGACAGGTGCCCACTTCTCCTTTTCTTATTATAGATTATAACACACATTATAAAAAATGGGCTTGTAAATTGTTGCGGTTCGACCTGTATTTTTCCGAAACATGGGAAAAATATGTATTAAAGAATATAAGATTTTCTGTCATTAATATACAAAAATAAACCTTTTGCTTTAAAGATAATACAGGAGATAATGCAGGCAGGCTGGTCTTTGGGATACAACCATGAAAGGGGGATGAATATGGCTTCCATATTTGGCGGTGGTTACCTGCCGGGTCTTGTGATTATAAGCGGTATCCTGGTCCTTGTGGTCCTGTTCAAAATCAGGGAAGGGTTGGATACCTGGAGAAAAAATAATCAGGAGCCGGTCCGGTCAGACAGGGCTCTGCTTCTTCATAAAGAACATACCAGAACCAAGGGAAACAGTGCCCTGGCTTCCCAGGGTAAGCCCCTGCTTCCGGATCTGTCCATAACCTGGACCCTCACTTTTATGACAGAGAATCATGGAGACAAGGTCATGGAACTGACAGACAAGGAAGCTAAGCTTTTAAAGGAGGGTATGACCGGCAGTCTGGCATGGCAGGGCAGCCGCTTTATCTCTTTTAAGAAATAGGACTGCTGGATGCTACCAAAGGACAGGATCCAGGACCATCCAGTTATCTTATCGTAAATTAATTGCTAAATACTTCTTTAAATATTTATTTTTTCAAAGGATTCTGGCTCCCGGTCGCAGCAAACCGGGAGCCAGAGTCCTTTTTCTGCCAGGATTATGATAAGATGGGGAGCCTGTGACTGCCGGCAGGCCTGGAATAGCTGATGGTAGTCTGGGCCACTGTTAGTGCCCGTTAATTGTGACTGCCGGCAGGCCTGGAATAGCTGATGGTAGTCTGGGCCACTGTCAGTGCCCGTTAATTGTGAGTCCCGGCAGGCCTGGAATAGCTGATGGTAGTCTGGGCCACTGTCAGTCCCTGCTGACTGTGAGTCCCGGCAGGCCTTGAGAAGTGGAAAAACCAGACCATCACCTGTATGTAGTGAAAGTCTTTGTACATATTGAGGCAGACAAGAATAAAAAAATTATAAAAAAGCAGGGAAAAAGCGAGAATTGTATTGACAAATCCCTGGATTCCCTTATTATTAATAATATCTTATATAAAAGAATTTATAAAAGTATAGAGATAAATAATAGCCCATATATATGCAATTATTATGAAGAAATGCCAAATATTCCTATGATATACCATAATAATTTATAAAATTTCCGACCTTTGGAAATTTAGTGAACTAAAGGAATTCCGACCCTGTGAAATTGAAGGCATTAAATTTCCCCTCATTTTTTTTTATGATGTAAGCACATCGAAGGAGGAGACAGAAGAAACACATTCTGATCCCAAAGAAAAAAAGGAGGAGTAGATGATGAATAACACATGGTTAGGTCTTGAAGGTTCCGTTGTGATTGTCACCGGTGGAGCATCAGGAATCGGAAAGCACGTTGTGGAGTGCCTGAAGAAAGTGGGAGCCAATCCGGTGATCGTTGACATGAGTGTTGAGACCGGCAGCGAGATGGACGGTGCTTACTGTGTTAAGTGCAACGTAGCTGATGCGGAAAGCGTTCAGGCTATGGTGGACGCAGTGGTTGCCAAATACGGCAAGATTGACGCCCTGGTCAACAATGCAGGAATCAACCTGCCAAGGCTTCTTGTCGACGTGGCCGGAGAGAAACCGGAGTACGAATTAAACGATGAGTCTTTCAGCAAGATGTTCAATGTCAATGTAAAGGGAGTCTTCTTATGTGCCCAGGCCTGCGCGAAGCAGATGCTCAAGCAGGGCAAGGGAGTGATCCTTAACATGTCTTCTGAGTCTGGTAAAGAAGGATCCCAGGGCCAGTCAGCCTACGCTGCAACTAAGGGCGCCGTTGACACCTTTACCCGCTCCTGGGCAAAAGAACTTGGAAAGTACAACATCCGTGTTCTGGCATGTGCTCCCGGAATCATGGAGGCTACCGGCCTTCGTACAGCAGCCTACAATGAAGCCCTTGCCTACACAAGGGGATGTAAGCCGGAAGATCTGTCCACAGATTATTCCAAGGTGATTCCTCTCGGACGCGACGGCAAGCTGGATGAAGTCGGCGAGCTGGTTTCTTATCTGGTATCTGACCGTGCAAGCTATATTGCGGGAACAACCGTCAACATTTCCGGCGGCAAGTCCAGAGGTTAAATGTTGGCGACCCGTTTAAGCTCCTGCAAGGCCGGGTCCAGAGCCGGCAAAGTGACGGAGCGGTCTTAAACACATCCCCCGGGAACTCCCGGCAGATGTTAAGAGAAAGAAAAGGTCAAGATAAAAACCAATTTAACGAGGAGGAGAACTGATCCAATGAAAAAGCTTTTCAGCGATAACAGAATATCGATTATGCTTCAGACATTTCGAAATAATCCTGTTGTTAAAGTCAGTGATCTTGCCTCGAGGCTGGGCGTCAGTGAGAGGACTGTCCGCAACGACATCAAGCAGTTGAACCAGGATTTATCCGGCTTCGCGGTGATCGAGGGAAAACAGGGTAAGTACAGTCTAAGAATATTCCGCCAGGATGAGTTCAGAGATCTTTACCGGAAACTGATTCAGACCGATGATTTCATGAATTCACCTGGAAACCGAATGAACTATATCTTCGGCAGACTCATGCGCTCTGATGATCCGCTCCTGACCGACGAGCTGGCCTATGAGATGAATATCGGAAGAACGACCATCGTCAATGACCTGAAGAAGCTGAGGCAGCAGATTGAACCCTATGACCTCTCTATTGTGGGCAAGACCAGCAAGGGCCTGCTCTTGGAAGGGGAAGAGGACAAGATCCGGGAATATGTACTGGAAAATGTGTATCAGTCCATTTACCAGGATTACCCCATAGACCAGGATATCCTGGATATGGTGGAGGAGAAATTGAAGGAATACTCCTTTGACAGAAGAGTCAGGGAAAACTTCAAAAAGTCCCTGGTTCTCATGCTGGACCGCAGTCTGACAGGACATGGGATCGGGAATTTTTCCGCGAAGTATTACAATATGACCATTCTCCCGGTTTTTGAGATGGTCAGTAATCTGGTAGACCAGGTGGGAAAAATCCTCGGCACTGAATTTCCGGTGGAAGAGAAGCTGTTTGTCATGATTCCCATCATGGGTATGCGGACACCGACGGACATGGCGGAGATGAAGACCATTGCCCTGGACACCAACATCCTTCCCTTGATCGATAAGATCATGGAAAGGATCCGCCAGCAGATGGACATCACCATTGAATCCGATGATTTCGCAGAAGGTTTTCTCTATCATGTGATGTTTATGTTAAACCGGCTCAAATATAAGCTGAAGCTGAAAAATCCTCTTCTGGACGAACTGGTCAGCAAGTATCCCTTGGCCTATCAGATGGCCGGGATCGCCAGTGAGGTGATCAGGGATGAGTACAATCTCCTGGTCTCAGAAGATGAGAAAGGTTATCTCACAGCTTATTTCGGTGTTTTCCTGGCAGAGAATGATCTCAGACAGACCAAACCCTTCCGGGTGGCCGTGGTCTGTGGGTCCGGCCGGGTGACAGCCCAGCTGGTGGCTGTCCAGTTGAAAAAGGTTCTGGACAGTTCCGCCCAGCTCAGCCTTTTCTCTGATGAAAAGGTGACGGCAGACAAGCTGAATGAGTTTGATGTGGTTCTTACCACGGTAGACCTTCCCTTCAGCTGTGACCGGCCCATCATCCGGATCCGTGAGATCTTCAATGAGCGGGAGCTGCTCCACAAGATTGAGAAGGCAAAGTACTGGGACCAGGTGGAGATGCCTGTGGTCGACAATAATTGGTTTGTGTTAAACGGCCTGCTTGACGAAGACCGCTTCTTCATCTTTGAAGAAGGACAAAGCTATGAAAACGCGGTCGCAATCATGGCAGACAGTCTGGCAGATATGGGCTATGTGGATGACGCCTTTCTGGACAGACTGATGGAAAGAGAACATAAAGGAACGATGGTATTTGACCGGTCCATCGCCTTGCCCCATACCCTGCAGTATGCCAATGACAGGCTGACCATGGCTGTGGGCGTCTGCGAGAAGGGACTGAGTAAAGATGGCAGCCAGGACATCCGGGTCATCTTCCTCATGGGACTCCCGGAGAACTCGGAGTCAGAGGACAATGACAACCTGTTGATCCGGATTTACGACGAGATCATTACCATCGCCCAGGACGAGAAACTATTCACAAAGATTTCGAAAGCAGATTCTTTCGAAGAACTTCTCCGGGCCCTGTACCGACAGGCCGGAGAGTAAACTGGCGGAACGGAGGTTACAAATGTCTATTTTACAATTAGGACTGGTTGTGATTGGCGCTTTTTTAGTACAGGCAGCGCTGAGTATGATGCAGATGAAGCATTTTTCCAAGGAATTTGTCAAATTGAGAAGACAGGGAAAGGTAGCCTGTGGTAGAAAGGCCGGAGGCTTCCATGCCGGAGCGATCGTCATGTTCCTCCTGGATGACCAAGGCATCATCCGGGAAGGCAGAAAACTGGAAGGCGTGACCTGCGCGGCCAGAGTGCGTAACCTGCCCGGTTTTGAAGGTAAGTATATCGGCAGCCTCAAGGCATCCGACGGGCCCAAGGGACACAAAAACCTTTGCAAGGCCATCGAGGATGCGGCTCTCTCCTACAATAAATTTGTTGCGGGAGAAGAGATTGAGCAGCCGGCGGCACCCCTTACCAAAATCGGTCGTTCCGCGAAGACCCTGATCACAGGAAGAGTATAAGAAAGGCGGAAAGATATGGATATTTTAGTAAAATTAGCGTCTGGTTTCATGAATTTATTTACCCTCGGCGGCGAGCAGTTTATGAGCTGGGTAACAGGAATCATCCCTACCATCGTAATGCTCCTGGTACTTATGAACGCCATCATCGCTCTGGTTGGTGATGAGGCAGTGGCAAAGCTGGCCCGGGTCAGCGCAGGAAACCCCATTCTCCGGTATGCGGTACTTCCCTTTGTAAGTGCCTTCATGTTAGGAAACCCCATGGCACTTTCCATCGGAAAATTCTTCCCGGAGTTCTACAAACCCTGCTACTACGCATCAGCAACCTATCATTGCCACACAAACAGCGGTATTTTCCCGCACATCAACGCATCTGAGATCTTTATCTATCTCGGAATCGCCAATGGTATCACCCAGCTGGGTCTGGATACGGCACCCCTGGCAATCCGTTACCTGCTTGTTGGTATCGTTGCCAATTTCATCTCCGGATATGCGACAGAGTTTACCACCAGGTACGTGGAAAAGCAGCAGGGCAAGACCCTCAGCAGAGAATTCAAGGTTGCCCACAATAATTAATCCGGTTTGTATCTTAAGATGTCATATAACCACGGAATGTTCATAATATAGGAGGAGAAATTCATGGCAGAATATAGATCCATTAAAGTAGAAAAAGGTTCAGGCGGATTTGGTGGCCCACTGATCATCACTCCCACTGAGAAGAAAAATAAAGTTATGTATATCACAGGCGGCGGCGCAGAGCCAGAGTGCCTGAAAAAGATCGTTGACATTACCGGCCTCATTCCGGTAAACGGTTTCAAGACCAACTGTCCTGAGGACGAGCTGGCCCTGGTAATCATCGACTGTGGCGGAACCCTTCGCTGCGGTATCTATCCCCAGAAGCGTATCCCTACCATCAATACAAACCCGGTAGGTAAGTCCGGTCCTCTGGCCAAGTTCATCGTGGAAGATATCTACTGTTCCGGTGTTACTTCCAAGCAGATCTCTGCTGTAGACGGCAGCGAGGTGCCGGTTCAGACCGCGGAAGAGAATATCACGGAAATGGAAGATAATGTGGAAGCCATCAAGAAGGACGGCGGTGCCAAATTTACCGCTGACATGAAGGTTTCCGAGACCCTGGCAGCCCAGGAGAAAAAGAGCCTGATCACCGTGATCGGTCTTGGCGCAGGTAAGGTTGTAAATACCTTCTACCAGGCAGCAAGAGATGCCATCCAGACCTGTATCACTACCCTGCTCCCCTTCATGGCTTTCGTATCCATGCTGATCGGTATCATCAACGGATCCGGATTCGGTAACGCTTTCGCTTCCCTGCTGACACCTCTGGCAGGTAACGTGTTCGGCCTTGTGATCTTAGGTATCATCTGTTCCATTCCTGGTCTTTCCGCCCTCTTAGGACCTGGTGCCGTTATCGCCCAGATCGTTGGTACCCTGGTTGGTGCCGAGATCGGTAAGGGTAACATCGCTCCTTCCCTGGCTCTTCCGGCTCTTTTCGCCATCAATACCCAGGGTGCCTGCGACTTCATTCCTGTAGGTCTGGGTCTTGCTGAGGCTGAGACAGAGACCATCGAGGTTGGTGTTGTTTCCGTAATGTACTCCAGATTCCTCACAGGATGGATCCGTGTAATCATCGCCTACTTCGCAAGCTTCGGTCTTTACTAAGAAGGATTGTCATTCTTACATT
The DNA here is from genome assembly GCA_002494165.1 of Lachnospiraceae bacterium UBA7026. Taxonomy (GTDB): domain Bacteria; phylum Bacillota; class Clostridia; order Lachnospirales; family Lachnospiraceae; genus Anaerobutyricum. Next base: position 22,740 of record DLBH01000008.1, read on the forward strand.
TTTCAAAACTGAAATGGGATTTAAGAGGATTCCATAGTGAAAGGTATCCGGACATTGTGGAATCCCTCTTAAAGCAATAGAAAATGTCATTCATTTAAACAGCTACATTAACATGCTGCACAACAAGCTACATCAAATGGAGGAAAAAAGATGAAGGTTATATATGAAAATAAGGTGAAAGGTCTTGGAGCCTTTGTAGATGCTTTTGAATCTGAGAGAATGTTTATCCTTTTTGGCGACAATGCACCGCCGGAACTGAAGGACTATACTTATCATGTAAGTGTTAACCCCATCAACGGAACCATCGCTGCAGGCCAGTACCTGGTAGTTGGCAACCAGGAGTACAAGATCATCGCTGTGGGAACAGAAGCTCCTGTTACCTTAGCCGGCCTTGGCCACTGCACCATCCGTTTCAACAACAGTGAGACCGTGGACATGCCCGGCAGCATCCATGTGGAGGACAAGCCCATGCCTGCCATCGGTGTCGGCACTGAGATTAAGATCATAGAGAAATAAGTATATAAACCGTATAATACATATCATTACTTAAGGAAAATAAGCAGCGTATAATGCTAATCTTGTGGCCGGCTGCCATTATGTGAAGATCAGGATAATGGATATCCACAATATCCACAGATAAGATTCCTGGCTTTGTAAAGGCAGCCGGCCGGGTGAAAGCTTTTATGCATACGTACCCATTAATCAATTTCAGGTCCGGAGCCTGGGACCGGCAGGAGGAAAGGCCCAAAGACTACTGCCAGTCTTAAGATTTTCCCGGCTAAAAGCCACAGCCGGAAAAACCGGTCCGGATTAGTATCTCCCTTCTTTAAATTTAGGAAAAAGGATTTCATTGTCATGTCTATGCCCAACATGACTTTGAAATCCTTTTTCCGTGTGCAGGCTGGAAGAATCTGACAGTTCAGGCCTCTTCCTCCTTTCAGCCGGCTCTGGGCCAGAAGGAATCCCGCGAATAATCCGGGCCATGGAGACGGTCTTTCCGGCCGGTCCGGGCTAAAGGGAAGATTGGCAAAACCCAGGCCCTGCAGGTCTCCCCCAGTTGGTCCCGGGGTCAAAGATAGCCGCTGATGTTGACCGTGGCAGGGTCAGGATGCTAAGATAGGATGGATGTAAAAATGCAGCGGCTTACACTGGCTAATGCCTGTGATCAGGCAGGGGGAAAGTCACTTTATGAACAGGACCAGAAACGCAGGGCGGAATATGTTTTTCGGCCTTTTATTAAATCTATACAGAACATTGATTCCCTTTGTGATCAGGACAGTCATGATCTGGAAGCTGGGGGAAGAATACACAGGTCTTAACGGTCTGTTCAGTTCTCTTCTGCAGCTTTTAAGCCTGGCAGAGCTGGGTGTGGGAGCGGCCATGGTCTACAGTATGTACCGGCCTGTGGCAGAGGGGGACCAGGCCAGGATCTGTGCCCTTCTCGGCCTTTACCGGCGTTATTACCGCCGGATAGGTCTCTTCATCCTGGGCCTGGGAGCCGCTCTGACCCCGGCCGTTCCCCGGCTGATTCACGGGGACCTGCCCGGGGATATGAATATTTATGTCTTATATTTGCTCAGCCTCATGTCCACGGTAGTCAGCTACTGGCTTTTTGCCTACAGGACCAGTCTGCTGACGGTTCACCAGCGGACAGACCTGGCCAGCAAGCTGGAAATCGTCTCCAAGACGGTCCAGGTCATCCTGCAGCTTTATGTTTTAATTGTCCTGGAAAATTATTATTTATTCCTTGCGGCAGAGATTCTTTCAAAAATTATTCTGAATCTGATGACCGGATGGCTGACCCGCCGTCTTTATCCCTCCTTCAAGCCGGCCGGAAGCCTGGCCAGGGAAGAGGAAAAGGCGGTGAATCTGCGGATCAGGGACCTCTTTAGCTCCCGCTTTGCGGCAAAGGTGACAGAGGAGGCGGATGCCATTGTGATCTCGGCCTTTCTGGGTCTGGTTGCCCTGGCCAGGTACCAGAATTATTTTCTGGTCATGGCAGCGGTAATCAGGATTTTTGAGGTGATATTTTCTTCAGTTATGAGTGGTCTGGGCAACAGTCTGATCCTGGAAGCAGAGGAGAAGAATTACCGGAATCTGCAGAAATTTACCTTTCTGTTTCTCTGGCTGCTGGCCTTTGCCAGCCCCTGTTTTCTCTGCCTTTACCAGCCCTTTATCCGGCTGTGGCTGGGGGAAGGGGCCCTCATGCCCATGGCCCTGGTTTTCTGCCTGACCATCTATTTTTTTATCTATGAAGTCAACCGGCTGCTCAACACCTTCAAAGATGCGGCAGGACTATGGAGAGAGGATAAATGGAAGCCTCTGACCTCGGCCCTGGTAAATATTGTTCTTAACCTGGCAACAGTCCGGATCTGGGGCCTCTATGGGGTCATTCTCTCTACGGTGGCCGCCTTTGGCCTGGTAGAGATTCCCTGGCTGCTGCGCAATCTTTTCCGCTACCTTTTCCAGCCCTTCAGGCGGGGATCTTATAGCAGGGAATTACTGGGATATATGGCAAGTTCCCTGGCGGTCACTCTGGCCTGCGGCTTTGTCAGTCGGCTTATTTATGCTCGTCTGGCCCATCCCCTGCAGCAGCTGCTGGCCGGCCTGCTGGTCTGTCTCCTGCTGCCTGCAGCGGCCTATGCCGGAATCTACCACCGCCGGCAGATTTTCAGGGACAGCCTCGCCTATCTGGTCAGACTCTTGCCGGGAAAATGAGCAAGAACTTTTTTTGTAAGAGGAGATGACAGGGCAAAATACCGACTTGCAGCTATGGTCGGAAAAAAGGAAAACCAGCTTATAGCCATGGGCTTAAAAAGTGGAAATCAGCTTGCAGCTATGGCCTGAAAAAATATGAACTTGCGGCCTGGCCCTATATGGTATAAAATAATAATTTAATAAAAATATTAAGAAAACTATAGTTTCGACGGAAATAGTCAGGGGGAAAACATGGACTTAAAATCAGCCAAGGCCCAGACCTTATTAAAAATTATACATCTGCTGCTGCCGGGTAAGGGAATGACCCGGCAGGAACTGGCCAAAAACCTGGGCATCAGTATGCCGACGGTCCTCCACAGTATTGAAGACCTGCAGAAGGCAGGGATCTTAAAAGAAGCCGGGGAACAGGCTTCTACCGGTGGCCGGAGGGCCAAGGTCCTGGTCCTGGACGGTTCCTGTGGTTACGGTGTCGGAATCCAGATTGCCAGAAGGTTTGTGGAATTCGCCCTGACAGATATGACAGGACAGGTCCTGGCCAGAAGGCAGCTGGACCATCCTTTCAGGGACCAGGCCGCCTGGTACCGGAAACTGGGAGCCTTGCTTCTTGATTTTATTACGAAGGAGCAGGTGGATGGGAGGAAGATCATCGGTGTCGGCATCTCATTTCCCGGGATTATTGATCAGGAAAACCACATGCTTCTTCACTCTCATGTTTTTGATCTGAAAAATGTCAGTCTGGACCGGTTCTACCGCTGTATTCCTTACCCTCTGCTGATCTCCAATGACGCCAACTGTGCCTGCCGGGCAGAGGGCAGCAGGGAGGAGGATTCCTATTTTTATATCTCTCTTAACGAGAGTGTGGGAGGAGCCCTGATGGTAAAAAACAACCTTTACAAGGGCCGCCGCTGGCAGGCCGGTGAGATTGGCCACATGATTCTTCACCCGGGGGGCAGGACCTGTTATTGTGGCAAGAAGGGCTGTGCAGACCCTTATCTTACTGCCGAGCTGCTGATGGAGGATCCGGCAGGAGAACCCGAAGTCCGGAAAACAGATATGGAAGGGGAGTCCGAAGCCTGGAAAAGTAATCAGGCACTAGAGCCTGGAACCCGGAAAACAGATATGGAAGGGGAGTCCGAAGCCCGGAAAACAGATCAGACAGGTGAAAATGACCGGGAGAAACTGCAGCGGTTTTTTAAGAGACTCAAAGAAAGAGACGGGAGAGCCTGCCGGACCTGGGAGACCTATATGAATGACCTGGCCATCCTGGTCAGCAATGTGCGAATGCTTTTAGATATGAATATTGTGATCGGAGGAGACGTGGGAGCCTGCATGGAAGACTATATGGAAGACCTGGCAGACCTGACGGCGGATTACGATCTCTTCAGCAGGGATGTGGATTACATTTCAGTCTGTCACTGCAGGGACCATATTTTTTCAAAGGGAGCCGCCGTTCAGGCTTTAGAAAGCTACTACGACAGCCTGGTAGAGAAGCTCTGAAATTATATAGATTTTACATAAGCCACATTTTCAGTGAAAATGTGGCTTATTCTATATTCTTTTTTTATTTGGCAATTGCCAAGAGATTTTCTTCTGGAATATAATGTACATATGTAGAAAAATCCGCAAATGTAGCTGACGCTGGTCTGACGGGAGTCCTTGTGGGCCGGCTTTAGGATCATAATAATCTGATTTTGACTGAGAGGGGGAGACAACGTGAGTTATGTCATCTATTCCGATGTTTCAATTGACATTGCCCAGGATTATCTGAAGGACCATCCTCTGGGTTTTGTTCCCATGGAGTATGTTGTCGGTGATGAGACCAGATACTGCCAGGGTCTGGAATCTGATGAGCAGATGCATCGTTATTATGAATTGTTAAGACAAAAGGTAGAGACCCATACCAGTCAGATTACGCCTTATCATTACGTGGAGACCTTTGAACCCCTGGTCAGGGAGGGAAAGGGAATCCTTTATATCTGCCTGTCCAGTGGCCTCAGTAATACTTATGATTCCGCCAGGATGGCTGTGAATATGCTGCGGGAAGATTACGAAGACGCAAAGGTTGAGGTGATCGACTCCCTGGGCGGCACCGGTGGTATGGGGATCCTGGCTGAATCGGCATTTGAGAACCAGAAGAAAGGTATGTCTTTAGAGGAGAACGCTGACTGGCTCCGCCGGCATGCCGGAGCGATCAATTACTGGTTCATGGTGGAGGACCTGATGTACTTAAAGAGGGGTGGCAGGGTGTCTGCAGCCTCAGCCGTGGTGGGTACGGTCCTTGATATCAAGCCTATTTTAACTATTAATCCCCAGGGGAAACTGGATGTGATTGCCAAGAAGAGGGGCAGTAAACCTGCCATGAAATACATGTTGAATCGTTTTAAAGAGAGCCTGGACAAGGGACCGGGCAAGGTGGTTTATATCAACTGTTCGGATTGTATGGACCGGGCCAGGGAGCTTCGGGACTGGGTTCTGGAGTTTGATCCGGATCTGGAGGTTAAGCTTACCATGCTGAGTCCCGTTATCGGAGCCCACACAGGGCCGGATATGATTGCCCTTATCCATTACGGGACCGGCAGAGGCCGGCAGGAATAAGACCCGGCTGCTTATTTCTCTATAAGCAGGTCAGACAGGAGGTCTTTGAGTCCGCCGTAGCTGGCATTGGTGACCAGGTCGGCCAGCTGGTTGACAGGCAGGTCAAGATGGTCCCGGAACCAGCGGACATAGACGGAGATGATGCCGGCCAGGTAGAATTCCGTATAAACCAGGAATTCAGTTTCCGTCATTTTGAAATAAGGAGCGGCCACATCCTTGATTTCCCTGACCAGTACCTCTTTCATCTGTTCGAAGAAATAACTGTGTTCCCTGCTGGCGGCAATGAACTGGAAAAAGGCATAGTTTTTCTCAACCATATCATTTAAATGTTCAAAGAGCCGGGTGATGCTGAAAGGCATCTCCGGCGTCTGTTCTTTTTTCAGGACCTTGATCAGTTCATCCACCAGCTCTTCTTCGATCTCCCACAGGATATCATCCACCGTGCTATAATGGAGATAGAAAGTTTTCCGGTCGATATCAGCCAGCCTGGCGATTTCAGTGATCGTTATTTTTTTTGCTTTTTTATCCATGAGAAGCTGGATATAGGCTTCCCTGATCGCATTTTTTGTTCGGATGACCCTTCGGTCATTGGTTTTTGATGTCATTCCTGCCTCCCATTTCCCGGGCCTGGTCCCTGACCGGCTTTTATTGTTATCGAAGTGAAATCCTTATGGATTATAATATTTGTTCCTATTCTATTTTTACCCTGATTTTCTTTTTGTCTTGGTCTGTTTTTATCCTGATCTATTATTAGCTTGGTCTGTTTTTGCTCCAATCTGTTTTTATCTTGATCTGTTCTTATTCTGCTCTATTTTTATCCTGTTACTATTTTAACTGTTTGAGGGTCACTCTTCCAGTAATTTTTTTATTTTGGCCGGCTGCCGGATGTCCTTTAAGGCTGTTTTTCCGGATGGGAATTACTTTCTGGCTTTCAGACTTAAAGAGGTCTTGTTCTTTCCGATTATATGGCTTGATAATCCCAAACCTTCCAATTCAAAAGGAGTATATTTATAAGTAAGATGTATCACTGGGAAAAGATTTGGAAGATTCCGGTTATCCCTGAACATTAATAAGAGAAAAGTATTTGGAATAAGAATAATAGATTGGGAAAGGAACAGGTGGGTTATGCCAAGAGTTACTGTAATGACGAATTTGTATTTAAATAAAGAGAGAAAATACCGGATCATGGTTGGACTCAAGGAAGCTATCGAGAAGATTCCCTGTGAGGACGGCAACCTGCTGATGGCGGATTTCAAGGATGAGAGCTTCATGCTTTTCGGAGAGGAAGCCTCTGCCCCCTGTGCTTCCATTGAGGTCAGTGTTGTTGATGAGGTCTATGATTATTATGACAGGGAGATCTTCGAGGATGTGTTGGTGGCCATGAGTGAAGTAATCACCGAGCATACCGGTATCCCCAACAACCGGATTTTTGCTTACTTTAAAAATGCTACCATATGGACCTGTCTGGGTAAGGATATCCTGAAGGGTCTGGTAAAGATTGAATAAGAGGAATTTACCAGATGGAACAGGACCGGGCCTCAGGTCTGCCCTGAAGGAATTAATGATAAAATAATGAAAATTCAGCAATAAGGAGAGAGTCTGTCGGGAAGACAGGCTCTTTTTTTCATAAAGGGATTTGACTTTTAGGCCTGGATTTGTCATGATAGGGACAAGTTCAGGACATGACAGGATCCTGGATGGACCATGACGGAGAAGGGTTCAGAATATGATAAAGGCCTGGATGCACCATGACCGGGAAAAGCTCTGGACATGACAAGGAACCTGGATGCACCATGACCGGGAAAAGCTCTGGACATGACAAGGGACTGTACGGATCATGACAGAGAAAAGTTCAGGACACGAAAAGTGACTGGACCCGTCATGTCTGAGCAAATAAGACATTATTACAAAAGAGAAAATATAGGAAGACAGGAGGGATGATTATGGCACTGCCCAAGGATCCGATTATGCTTATGAGTTTTGTAAATACCCAGCTGAGAGATAACTATGACAGCCTGGAGGCTTTCTGTTCCAATTACCTGGTGGATGCCGGGGAGATCAAGGACAAGCTGGCAGCGGCGGGCTTTGTCTATGATGAGGTGCAAAACCGCTTTGTGGCCGGGTGATTTCCGCAGGGGCAGGGACCTGTACGGGCCTGCTGTCACGGGGACTGGGACCGGGAGCCGGGAAGCCTTTTCTTTTTCGGCTGTTTCCATGGTTTTTGCCTTGACTTTTTGTTGAATTCAACAAAAAATATGGTATGATATTTACAGGAAAATACTAACTGATACTAATTTTAAAATAAGTAAAGGAGACTACACATGAAACAAAGACCAGTTGTACTGATGGTTCTTGATGGATATGGAATCTCAGATAAAACAGAGGGGAATGCAATCTATACAGCGAAAACACCGGTTATGGATATGCTTAAGGCAGAATATCCCTACCAGAAGGGCTTTGCATCGGGCAGTGCAGTAGGCCTTCCGGATGGCCAGATGGGTAACTCTGAGGTAGGTCATATGAATATCGGCTCCGGCCGCATCATTTACCAGGACCTGACCCTCATCACAAAATATATCAAGGATGGCGAGTTCTTTAAGAATGAGGAGCTTTTAGGAGCCATCAACAATTGTAAGGAACATAAGTCTGACCTCCATCTCTGGGGCCTGCTTTCCGACGGTGGAGTACACAGCCACAATTCCCACCTCTATGCACTTCTTGAGCTCTGTAAGAAGGAAGGTTTTGAGGATGTTTATGTACATCCCTTCTTTGATGGCCGTGATACACCGCCGGCATCCGGAAAGGATTACCTGCAGGAGCTGGTAGACAAGTGTGCTGAGATTGGCGTAGGTAAGGTAGCTTCCCTTTCCGGCCGTTACTATGCTATGGACAGGGATAACAACTGGGACCGTATCCAGAAGGCTTATGACTCCTTAGTAACAGGAGAGGGCATCAAGGCTACAGATCCCATCGCTGCCATGCAGGCATCCTATGACGAGGGTATCACTGATGAGTTCGTGGTTCCCACAGTCATCACCGATGAGGATGGCAAGCCCTTATCTTTAGTTAAGGCTAATGATTCCGTAATCTTCTTCAACTTCCGTCCGGACCGTGCCCGTGAGATCACCAGAGCTTTCTGCTTCGGCGATGACGCTTTCCAGGTTCCGGAGGGCAAGGAAGTTACCACTAAGGATATGGCATACCTGAAGAGACCCTACGGTTATATCCCGCTCTACTATGTATGCTTCAAGGATTATGATGAGTCCATCCCCAACAAGAAGGTAGCCTTCAAGAAGGAAGAGATCACCAATACTTTCGGTGAGTACCTGGCTGCCCATGGTTTAAGACAGCTTCGTATCGCTGAGACAGAGAAGTATGCTCATGTTACTTTCTTCTTTAACGGCGGTCTTGAGGAGCCCAACAAGGGCGAGGACAGAACCCTGGTTATGTCCCCGGCAGTTGCCACTTATGATCTGCAGCCAGAGATGAGCGCCCCTGAGGTAAGTGAGAAGCTTGACGCTGCTATCACATCCGGTGATTATGACGTGATCATCATCAACTTCGCCAACCCGGATATGGTTGGACATACTGGTGTATTTGACGCCGCAGTGAAGGCAGTTGAGAGAGTGGACCAGTGCGTAGGCGCTGCCGTTGAGGCAGTGAAGAAGATGAATGGAGTTCTCTTTATCTGTGCGGACCATGGCAATGCAGAGCAGATGATTGATTACACCACAGGTCAGCCCCACACGGCTCACACTACCAATCCTGTACCTTTCATCCTCTACAACTATGACCCGGCCTACACCCTGAGAGAGGGCGGAAGACTCTGTGATATCGTTCCGACTTTACTGCAGGTTATGGATATGCCTCAGCCTAAGGAGATGACCGGCGAGTCCCTGCTGGTGAAGAAAGCTTAACAGGCCGGAGAGGATTCTGACAGCAGTTGCAAGTTTCAGGACCGGCTGCCATCATAAATAAGATTTAGAAAGATAAAGGGGCTGTCGCATTAAACA
>DLBH01000010.1:0-18508 GCA_002494165.1 Lachnospiraceae bacterium UBA7026
GCAAATTTTGAATGTCCTGACATAGTCTCTACTCCTATCTCTTAAATGGTAACTTTGTTTATTGTATAAGATCACCACTTTTCCCTCTGTGGTAATAATTCTTCAGCCAAAATATAGTAACATTTCCTCTGATTTGCGTCAAGGGTCATCCCTGGCCAGGCTCCGGGGCGGTCTCGGGATCCCGGATGATCCTGATCTGTCTTAATATCTTGTCCTTCTGCTCAGCTGTGGTAAAACGGTAGCCCTTAAAAAGGACGGAAATCTCCTCTCCCGGCTGGGGCAGGTGACCCAGCTCATTGATCAGGAAGCCGTTTAAGGTCTCGAATTCTTCTGTGTCAAAGGTGATGCCCAGAAGTTCCTCCAGATCATCCAGCCTCAGCATGCCCGAAGCCAGGTAGTCTCCGGAGGGCAGGCGGATAATCTCCTTCTCCTCCTCATCGTACTCGTCAAGAATGTCCCCGACAATAGTCTCAAGGATATCCTCCATGGCTACCAGGCCTACGGTCTGACCGTACTCATCCACCACGATGACCAGATGATTCTTCTCTTCCTTCATCTGGGTCAGCAGCTCATTGATGTCCATGTTCTCGTGGACATAGCTGGGCTTGCGGCTGATCTCCTCCACCTTCTGTCCAGGGTCTTCAAAATAGGCCTCGACAGCGTCTCTGAAGTTGAGAATTCCCACAATGTGGTCCAGGTCATCCTGGCAGACCGGATAGCGGGAATAGGTCTGTTCTACCATGAAATGCAGGGCCTCGTCCACGGTCATACCCACATCCAGGGATACGATCTTATTGCGGAACTGCATGACATCCTTGGCATCTTTGTCACCAAATTCAAAAATGTTGGAAATCATCTCCGCTTCATCAGCCAGGATCACTCCCTGCTCATGGCCCTCCTGGGCTATATTCATGATCTCCTCTTCGTATTCATTCTCTTCTTCTTCTTTTTTTAGTTTGGCAAAGTCACTCTTCTTCATGACTTCTGCCAGCCGTCTCATCATGATGATCAACACGACTATCACGATCCCCGTAAGCAGCAGCAGAACTGCCAGCAGACCGACGATCAAGCTTTGGTCCAATTTTCCTTCACCTCCAAAATTCCTTTCTCAATTAAATCAGGGAAAATATATCTCCTAAAAGGTCAGGCAGGTCTGAGGCCATCAGGCTCCTGCCATCCCTGTTTTCACTTCCCCGGTCACCGGCCAGGCCGTGACAGTAGACCGCCAGGTCTGCCGCATCGCGAAGGCTCTTGCCGCCGGCGGCAAAAGCACCGATTATTCCTGTCAGCACATCCCCGCTGCCTCCCACAGCCATACCCTGGTTTCCGCTCACATTAATGTATATCTTATCACTGCCTCCAGCGACGATGGTCCTGGCATCCTTGAGGACCAGGATCCGGTTCTTACGGGCCAGAAGCCCTGCCGTCTCTATAAGCTTGGTCCGGATCTCTTCCACAGGTCTTCCCGTGAGCCGGGACATTTCCTTCAGATGGGGGGTAAGCACGATCCCTGCCGGATATTGGTTGTAGAGCTTTCTGTCCTGCTCATCAGCCAGCATAAGGGCAAGAATATTCAGGCCGTCAGCATCTATAATCAAAGGCACTTTGGCCCGGGACAGCACAGTCTTAAGCTGTTCCTCTGCCTGCCGGCTCCTGCCCAGGCCCGGTCCGATCACGATGATATCGGCCCAGTCACAGGCTTCCTCCAGCTGGGGCTGCCAGGACTGGCCTGCCTGGTCTGACCAGGTGCTTAGAATGGCATCCGGCAGCAGGGTCTGGACGATGAGCCTGTTGTCCTCAGGGGTAAATATGCGGACCAGACCGCAGCCGCTGCGGTAGGCAGCCTTTCCGGCCAGGACACAGGCCCCGGCCATATTCTTCTGGCCGGCCACTATTAATACTTTACCATAGCTTCCCTTATTCGACCACGGAATTCTTTCAGGAAGGCCCTTAAGATCCTCCCGGTCAAAATAATAGGCTGCGGGACCGATCCTTTCTACGGCCCTGGCGGGAAAACCGATGGGACAGACCTCCACCCTGCCGGCACAGGCGGCTCCCGGATAGAGGAGCATACCCACCTTATGAAGGCCGAAGGTGATGGTCAGGTCAGCCTGGAAACCGATGCCCAGGATCTGCCCTGTGCCCGCGTCTACACCCGAGGGAACATCTACGGCCACTTTGCAGGCATCGATGGCATTGATGGTCTCAATCACCTGCCGGTGGATACCGGCCACTTCCCTCTTCAGGCCGACGCCAAATATGGCATCCACATAGACATCCCCATCCAGAGGAAGTTTCTTTTCCATGGTCAGACCCAGTCTGCCTAATATATGCTTCTGGACCCGGTAGGAGTCAGACTCCCCCTTGATGGCCCCAATCTCATAGACGGCAACCTTTCTGCCCCTCTCCAGCAAAAGCCTGGCCAGGGCCAGTCCGTCACCGCCGTTGTTGCCTCTTTCCACGACAATGACTATCTTTTTTCCCGGGGAAAGTTCCCGGACCAGAATCGATTCCATGGCCATGGCAGCCTTCTCCATCAGTACGATACCCGGAATCCCATAATCCTGGATACTGCAGGCATCGATGGCCTGCATTTCTTCTCTGGCAGCAGCGTATTTCAATCTCCCCATCCCTTTCTTCAAAAACCGGCCTCAGCCACAGGCAGCCATTCGCACCTTGCGCCTGCCGGCTATATATTAAGAAAATGGAGCGCGTAAACGCGCTCCATATCATGCCCTATCTGTAACAAATATCAATTTCTGCTGTGGATCCGGTAGGACAGGGTCATAATACTCTCCGAGAGATGTACATTCTCCACCAGAACATCGTCGGGAAGATTGAAATCCACCGGGGCAAAATTCCACAGGGCCTTGATACCCAGACTATAAAGCTTCTCCGCTATGGCGGGAGCCTTTGACTTGGGCAGGGTAAGAGCCGCAATCATGACCTCGTGGTCCCTGACAAAATCCTCAAGCATATCGATATCATATACCTCCACGCCCCGGACAGCCATGCCGACCAGACGGGGGTTCACATCAAACAAACCAACTATACTGAAACCATTACTGGCGAACTCCTGGTTATTGGCCAGGGCCTGACCAAGATTACCGGCTCCTATGATTATAATATTATTCGTCTTATCAAGGCCAAGGATCTTGCCCATCTCCCGATAGAGAAATTCCACATTATAGCCATAACCCTGCTGCCCGAATCCGCCGAAATTATTCAGATCCTGTCTGATCTGAGACGCGGTAACATTCATCCTCTCACTCAGTTCTTTGGAGGAAATCCGAACCACACCATTTTTCAACAGATCTCCCAAATATCTGTAGTATCGGGGCAGCCTCTTAATTACTGCCGGTGAAATGACTTTTTCATTTGCCGGTTTTACTGCTCCTCTCACGTCATCCATAAGAACCTCCTGATAAAACTTTCTCAGTTTTTCCAAGTATCCTTTACAATTATAGCTAAAAAACATTCTAGTGTCAATTTGTAATAAGGAAAATTTGTTATTTATTCTACTAAGTAACTACTAAATATGGAAATATCTTTCTGTGTTTACCATACATCTAGATAATAAACTCTAGGACTTCTTTTCATTCAACAAAATATATATTTGCATCTATAACGAACTATCGGTTCCCTGTCTCTTTATTGTTAAATAGTTATTTAACAATAGTCTGCCATCGGTTTGCCGCTTTTTGTTCCTTTTTTCTGCTTTTTTGTTGCCTTCTTTGCTGACAGTCCTGCCGTCTCTTTGCCGGCTTCCTTGCTGACAGTCTCGCCGGCCTCCTTGCCGGCTGATTCCCAGTCCCAACTGAAAAAGCACCAACATGCCAAATCCAAGTATAATCATTCCCTGGCAACCACGTAAAAGAGATATTTACACTGTCATAGATCATCCATTATGGGATGGCTCATTCCCTGGCATACGGAAAAAGAGCCCTGTCCTCATGAACAGAACTCCTTTTCGTTCTAATATAATCATCTCTCAAACATCTGTATTAGGCAATACAGATTCACAGCACCACTACAACCAGCCTGGGAAATGGGATTAATTTCATCTATGGTTAGTCGTAATTTTACTGTTATTCCAACCGTTTATTATAATATCATTCCTCGTCTTTTATTCAAAGGCAAATATTTCACTTTTCCTGCTATTTTTAATCCATATTATTCCTGCTATTCAGCCAATATTTTACCATTGAACCTGATCCATTTACAGAAAAACTCTTTCGTGATAAAATACAACGATGTAAATATTAAAAACAAACATTTCACAGGAGAAAAGGACCCATGATACTTGCCTGTCAGAAAATAAAAAAAGCCTTCGGGGAAAATACAGTACTCCAGAACATTAGCTTTATCGTTAATGAGGGGGAAAAGGTCGCCGTCATCGGCATCAATGGAGCCGGGAAAACCACTCTGTTCAGAATCATCTGCCAGGAGATGGAGGCCGACGAGGGCAATGTGGTCATCCAGAAGGGAACCAGCCTGGGCTACCTGTCCCAGGTCATCGACGTCAGCTCCCACAGGACCATTTACCAGGAGATGGTGGACGCCAAAAAGGACATCATCGAGGCCGAGGAGGAGATCCGCCATCTGGAAAAAGAGATCAGCCGGCTGGAGGGAGAGGCCCTGGAAGCAGCCATGAACAGCTACTCCCGCCTGACTGAATATTTCGAAAAAAATAACGGCTATGCCTGGAGGAGCGAGATCGTCGGTGTCCTCAAGGGCATGGGTTTTGAAGAAGACCAGTTCGAGACACCCATCAACAAGCTTTCCGGCGGCCAGAAGACCCGGGTGGCCCTGGCCCGCATCCTGCTGACCCGGCCCGACGTTATCCTGCTGGACGAGCCCACCAACCACCTGGACATGGATTCCATCCGCTGGCTGGAAGGTTTCCTGGCCGGCTACCGGGGCAGTGTGATCATCATCTCCCACGACCGTTATTTCCTGGATAAGGTAGTAGGTAAGGTGGTAGAAATCGAGAACGGAAGCAGCAATGTCTTCCAGGGCAATTACTCTGCCTACGCCGAAAAGAAGAAAGCCCAGAGGGACGCCCAGATGAGACGCTATGTCAACCAGCAGCAGGAGATCCACCACCAGGAGGAGGTCATCCAGAAGCTGCGGTCCTTCAACCGGGAGAAGTCCATCCGCCGGGCCGAGAGCCGGGAGAAAATGCTTTCCAAGATCGAGATGGTAGAGAAGCCCGTGGTCCTCAACAATAAGATGCGGATTACTTTAGAGCCGGAGGTCATCAGCGGCAATGACGTGCTGACCATAGAGGGGCTGACCAAGTCCTTTGGTGACAACCACCTCTTCCGCAATCTCAATATAGAGATCCACCGGGGCGAGGTTGTGGGCCTTGTAGGTGCCAACGGCACAGGCAAGACCACCCTCTTAAAAATCATCAACCGGCATATGCGGGCTGACGCCGGTAAGATCAGGTATGGGTCCAAGGTGGCCATAGGCTACTATGACCAGGAGCAGCAGGTTCTCGATGATGACAAGACCATCTTCGATGAGATTTCCGATACCTATCCCAAGCTGACCAACACCAGGATCCGCAATGTCCTGGCCGCCTTTCTCTTTACGGGGGATGATGTCTTCCGCCAGATCGGCGTCCTGTCCGGCGGGGAAAAGGGCCGGGTCTCCCTGGCCAAGCTCATGCTGTCCAATGCCAATTTCCTCATTCTCGACGAGCCGACCAACCACCTGGATATCCAGTCCAGGGAGATTCTGGAGGAAGCCTTAAACAGCTATGAAGGCACCGTCTTCTACGTGTCCCACGACCGGTATTTTATTAATCAGACGGCCACAAGGATTCTGGATCTGTCCCCTACGGGTATCGTCAATTACAAGGGAAATTACAATTACTATTTAGATCAAAAAGAAGCGGGCAACGTGGAGGCCGACAGTGATAATATCCTGCTGACCGGGGATTCGGACTACCCGGACCCGGAGGCCGAGGCCGCCGCCAAAAGAAGTGCCAAAGAAGAATGGCAGCGGTCCAGGGAGGAGGCCGCCGCCAAGAGAAAGCTGGCAAATGATCTGAAAAAGACAGAGGCACAGATCAGCCGCTTAGAAGAAAAAAGCCAGCAGCTCAGCGACCAGATCGCCCTCCCGGAAAATGCCTCTGACGCCGGAAAGCTGACAGAGTTGACCCAGGAGCTGGCTTCCTGCGAAGAAGAGCTGCTGCTTGTCTATGAACGTTGGGAGGAACTTATGGCCGAGGCTGACCCAGCTGATCACAAGCCTGATTAATGACCTGGACCAGTTCACCGTCGGTGATGGCCGTAACCCGGCCGCCCTCATATTCCTCATCTACCCATTTCTTAACCAGTTCAACCACCGGGGACTTCTTATCGACAGTCTCCGGTTCTTTTAATTTATAATAGCTGTTCATCCAGTGGGCGATTCCTGCCAGACCGCTGGTATTGGAGATGGCCACCTGGACCGGACGGTTAAGGATCTTTTCCGTATCAAATATATTATAAATCTCCTCATTTTTCAAAAGACCGTCAGCATGGATTCCCGCCCGGGTCACATTGAAATTCTTTCCGACAAAAGGAGTCCTCTCAGGAATCTGATAGCCGATCTCCTTCTCATAGTACTCGGCCAGCTCCGTGATCACCGTAGGATCCATACCATCTAAGGTGCCTCTCAGCTGGGCATATTCAAAGACCATGGCCTCAAGAGGGGTATTTCCTGTCCTTTCCCCGATTCCAAAGAGGGAGGTGTTGACACCGGAAGCCCCATAAAGCCAGGCCGTAGAGGAATTATTGACAGCCTTGTAGAAGTCATTATGACCGTGCCACTCCAGCATCTCTGAGGGTACTCCGGCATGCTGGCGGAGACCGTAGATGATACCAGGCACAGATCTGGGGATTACGGCTCCAGGATAATTGACGCCGAAGCCCATGGTATCACAGGCCCGGATCTTCACTGGAATACCATACTCGTCCTTAAGCTTCATGAGCTCTAAACAGAAAGGGATGACAAAACCATAAATATCGGACCTGGTGATGTCCTCCAGGTGACACCTTGGGCTTACCCCTGTCTCCAGACACTCCCGGACCACAGACAGGTAATGCTCCATGGCCTCTCTTCTGGTCATCTTCATCTTAAAGAAAATATGATAATCGGAGCAGGATACCAGGATTCCGGTTTCCTTCATGCCGATATCCCGGACCAGTTCAAAATCCTTTTTGCTGGCCCGGATCCAGCTGGTGACCTCCGGGAACTTGTAGCCCTTCTCCATACAGCGGTAAACCGCGTCCCTGTCCTTCTTGCTGTAAAGGAAAAACTCGCACTGACGAATCAGGCCCTTGGGCCCGCCCAAGCGGTGGAACTGGTCATAAATATGAACGATCTGATCCGTAGAGTAGGGGGTCCTGGACTGCTGGCCATCCCGGAAGGTGGTATCGGTAATCCAGATCTCCTCCGGCATCTCATGAGGCACGATTCTGTCATTGAAAGCAATCTTAGGTACTTCGCTATAGGGAAAAAGGTTCCGGAAAACGTTGGGGTTGGCCGTGTCCACCAGGGGATACATATACTCCTCCAACTGAAGAAGGTTGGATTTCTGGTTATACTGAACTTTTCTACTTAAAAATTCCATGTCTGTCACTCCAATCTATATCTATTTACAATCATCCGCCCTGCCGCCATGCCTTGGCACATTCCGGCCGGAAAGCATCCCGGCCTTTGCCGGATGATCTTGAAAACTCTGCAGGTCATATACTTAGTTTTTGAATAATTAACTTCTAAATAATTCAACAGTAAGCAATATCTATTCTACCATCCTTCTAATTTTTGTCAAGTTTACTGGATATTATTCTTAAAATCCTTGTTTTGTCCCTATTGATTTGAATATTATTCTGAGAACATCCTTCACGGTTTGAAATTTTATAAACATTTTTCTGCATTTTCCTGCAAATAGTCAAAAAAGCTGACCGGCTCTCCCCAGGCCCCGGCAGCCGGCAGGCCCGGGACCGGCAGCAGAAAAGAAAATGTCCTTTCCATAAAAAACAGTCCCTATCCCAAGGATAAAGACTGTTTATCATGATCAATATATTATTCCCGGTATTCCTCTTCTGCAGTCTAAAAGCCAGGAGACGAATTCTTATTTCTTTTCCTCCTGGTCCCCATTAACCTTAACCTTCTGGCCCAGCTTACTTTCAGTACCATTGAGCAGACGGCCGATGTTGGTCCGGTGGCGCCAGACGATAAAGAAACAGAAAAGGCAGGCCATTAAGAAGAGGTCCCAGCGGCCCGGATGCCAGATCAGCATCTCCGGCAGCAGGAAGACAGACATGGTCATGGATGAAAGGGATACGTAACGTGTCAGGGATACTACGATAATGAAGATGAGAAGACTTGCACAGCCCATCTTCCAGTCAAAGGCCATCATGACCGCTCCGGTAGTTGCCACTCCCTTACCTCCTTTAAACTTCATAAAGAAGGTATAATCATGTCCCATAACGACAGCAAATCCCGTAACCAGGACAATCAGGCTCTTCACCGGCTCATCAGCCAGGACAGGGACATTGGGACAGAGAACATGCTTAACCAGCATGACCGGGATAAAACCCTTGAGGGTATCTCCCAGAAAAGTCAACAGGGCCATGTTCTTGCCCAGAACCCGCAAAACATTGGTAGATCCCGCATTACCACTTCCGTAATTCCGGATATCGATACCATTCATCTTTCCAACAAGGTAGCCACTCTCAAGACATCCACATAAGTAACCGGCCACAATCACCAATACAAAATAAATCGCCATTACTTCTCCTTCCTTTCCCTGTAGATAAAGCGAACCGGCGTCCCGCGGAACCCGAAGGTGGTACGGATCTGGTTCTCTATATACCTAGTGTAGGAAAAATGTGTAAGATTCTTATCGTTGACGAACATGACAAAGGTCGGCGGCTTTACAGAAACCTGGGTAATATAATAGATTCTCAGCCTCTTACCCTTGTCGGACGGGGGCTGCTTCATAGCCATGGCCTCCGTCAAAATCTCATTGAGGACTCCTGTCTGCACCCGGAGTGAGCAGTTCTCAATCACTGCGTCTATCACATCAAATAACTTGGGGAGCCTCTGTCCGGTCTGGGCTGAGATAAAGATCAGCTCAGCATAAGGCATGTAGGACAGCTTCTGCCACACCTTCTCCGTAAACTTCTTCATGGTGTGGTTATCCTTTTCAATCAGGTCCCACTTGTTCACGGC
The DNA here is from genome assembly GCA_002494165.1 of Lachnospiraceae bacterium UBA7026. Taxonomy (GTDB): domain Bacteria; phylum Bacillota; class Clostridia; order Lachnospirales; family Lachnospiraceae; genus Anaerobutyricum. The sequence goes on from DLBH01000010.1 coordinate 9,232, forward strand.
GATGATGACGCCCTTGCCCCTCTCATGGGCAATACCGGCAATCTTGGCATCCTGCTCCGTCACTCCCTCAGCCGCGTCAATGACCAGGATGGCCACATCACACCGCTCTACGGCAGTCACGGTCCGGATGATACTGTAACGCTCAAGTTCTTCCTTGACCTTGCTTTTACGGCGCAGACCGGCAGTATCGATGAATACATATTCCCGGCCGTCCCTGATAACAGTTGTGTCAATGGCATCCCTGGTCGTTCCGGCTATGGGGGAAACAATGACCCGCTCCTCACCGAGCAGCTTGTTGATCATAGATGACTTGCCCACATTAGGCTTGCCGATCACGGCAATCTTAGGCCGGTCGTCCTCCTCTTCACCCTCAGGCACAGCATCAAAACGCTCCACCACCAGGTCCAGCATATCGCCAAGTCCCAGCTTGCCCGCCGCGGAGATGGGTACCGGATCACCCAGGCCAAGATTGTAAAACTCATAGACATCCGGCATGAACTTCTCAAAACTGTCCACCTTATTGACCACCAGGATTACGGGGCGCCGGGACCTTCTGAGCATGTCTGCCACCTTAAAGTCCGCATCCACCAGGCCCTGACGGACATCCGTAAGAAACAGAATCACGTCAGCTGTATTGATCGCCGTCTCGGCCTGCTCCCTCATGCGGGACAGGATCAGGTCACTGGACTCCGGCTCGATTCCACCGGTATCAATCAGGGTAAACTGATAGTTCAGCCAGGTCACATCCGCATAGATACGGTCCCTCGTCACGCCTGGAGTGTCCTCCACAATCGAAATTCGGCTTCCCGCCAATGCATTAAATAATGTAGACTTTCCAACATTTGGTCGTCCTACCACTGCAACAACCGGTTTACTCATAAAATCCTCCATGTCTTATCAGACAAATCTAATGATTTGCCTAAATTATATTAGATATTCAGTAATTTATCAACAAAATTTTTACCCTCAGAGCCGATTATTTCCACTGGCCTTCCCAGGGCCTCTTCCAGATCCCCCAGAGTCAGGTCATCAAGGAGCACTTCCTCGCCGGCCCGCAGAACATTTTCCGGCAGGAAGAGGACCTGGCCCAGGTCTTTCCCCTTAAGCTGGCCTATGATATCCTGGCCGGTCATGAGGCCTGACACGGTAATCAGGTCCCCGAAGAAATCATTGCGGATGCAGTAGACCTCCACCGACAACCAGGGATAGCGGTCCATGACCTGGCCGGCCAGTCTGCGGATGGTAGGGTAAGCCAGTCTGGCTGTAGCAATGGAAACCCTGCGCTCTCCTTCTGCCGGTGGCTGAAATTGTCCGGCGTCCCCGGTCAGATCGGCCAGATTCTCCAGTCTTTCCATGACCTCGTCAATCAGCAGGCGGACCATGCCCACACCATTTTCCAGCTGTCCATAGCCCTCGTAATAATCTGCTTCCGGGAAATCCCTGCCCGCCAGGATGAACCATTCATCGGAGGCATGGACAAAGGCTGTCCCGTTTTCTTTTAGAAAATGCTTCTGCCAGCCCATAATCTGGTCTAAGACCCTGCCGGCTTCCTGTCCGTCAAAGGGCTCCAGCCTGGCCAGGCCCTCCCGGTACCTGGTAAGGCCCACAGGAACCACCGACAGGCTTTCCATATAGGGGAGAAAGCGGCCCAGGTCCCCAATGGTCCGGTCCAGTTCAGGTCCGTCATTGAGGCCCTTGCAGAGGACCACCTGGGAGTTCATCCGGATCCCCGCCTTATAAAAGCGCTCAATCTTTTCCAGGATATCCCCGGCAAAACGATTGTGGAGCAGCTGACAGCGCAGCTGGGGATTGGTAGCATGGACGGAAATATTGATGGGTGAGAGGTGGTAGTAGATCAGTCTGTCCACATCCTCATCCTTCATGTTGGTCAGGGTAATATAATTGCCCTGAAGAAAGGATAGCCTGGAATCATCATCCTTGAAATAAAGGGTCTCCCTCATGCCCGGAGGCATCTGATCAATAAAACAGAAGACACATTTATTACAACAGCTGTGATAATCATCCATGAGGGAGGAGTCAAAGGCTATACCCAGGTCCTCATCCTCATCCTTCTCGATCTCCAACAGACAGGTCTCCCCTTCCTTGGTAAGAACCTCCACCTGAAGAAATTCATCTTCTATATAAAATTGATAATCAAATATATCCTTAATCTGCTGGCCATTGATGGACACAACCGCGTCTCCCGGCTCCAGCCCCAGCTCCCAGCCGATGCTGTCCGGGGCCACGGCGGCGATTCTGTGATACTGTTTTCCCATGAATCCACTCTCCTGATTGGAATAAGGATTAGCAGTTTCCATATCCTTCTGGAAGCACTGCCGGTTTCAGCCAAACTATTTTACAGCCACTGCCGGCTTCAGCCAAACTCTCTTGCAGGCACTGCCGGCTTCACTCCAAAAACTCAAAAGCATTCTTAATCCAGCGGCAGTCACAGTCCCCATCCACTTCGACCACATCGAAGCGGACCGGCACATAATCTGACAGCTTCCTTATCATGCGGTAATAATTAAAGGTGCTGCAGATCTTATGTTGTTTACGCAGATCTACAGCTTCCGCACCCTGGCCGGATATCCGGCTCTTCCTGGTCTTCACTTCAATCACAGCCAGATAAGGGCCATCAAGGCCTATGAGATCAATCTCTCCGAATCTGCTGCGAAAATTCCTCTCCAATATGCGAACTCCCTGCCCCTCTAAAAAGGCAGCTGCGGCAGTCTCTCCAAGCTTACCGGTCTTTTTCCGCATATCCATATAATTTATTCCATTCCTGATAAATATTTTGCCCTTATCCGGCAAGAGCTGGTTTTTCCCAGCCATGTTCAAAGAATATAATCTGGCGTAAACTGGTTTTTCCAGCCAGGCCAGTCTTTTGCGCAAAAGCCCATATCAGCAGAAATGACCGATAAAGCTCCTTCTATGTATGGGACAGGGTCCCAGCCTTTTCAGGGCCTCTATGTGGTCCTTTGACCCATAGCCCTTATTGGATGCAAAGCCATAACCAGGATAAATCCGGTCATACTCCACCATCATCCGGTCCCTGAAGACCTTGGCCATAATACTTGCGGCTCCTATGGATATACTCCTGGCATCCCCATGGACGATAGCCACCTGGTCTATGGTCACCTGGGGAATGGTTACAGCATCATTGAGCAGGAGGTCCGGCCGGACCTTAAGTCCGTCAATGGCCTTGCCCATGGCCTCATAGGTGGCCTGGAGTATATTAATCTCATCGATTCTTTCCGGCGTGGCCATACCCAGGCTGAAGGAAACAGCCTCCCTGCCGATAATATCGTAAAGCTCCTCCCTCTTTTTGGCAGAAAGCTTTTTGGAATCATTGATAAAAAGAATACGGCTGTCCTTTGGCAGAATCACCGCTCCGGCCACCACTGGCCCGGCAAGGGGTCCCCGGCCCACTTCATCGATCCCACAGATCAGACCCCTGTCCTGGTATTTCTTCTCAAAATAACAAAGTTCCTCTATTCTGGCAAGCTCTGCCTGGTAACGGTCTATCTTTTTTCTCTCCGTTTCCAGCAGCTTACGGACACCTTTTCTCTCATCACTTTCATATACTCTGATCAGATCGGCGACCTGGTCTGGGGCCAGTCCCCGGAACTCTTCCTGGATTTCTCTTATACTTTTCATCAGCAGACTACCTCCCGGCCCCGGGGAATTCCTCCCAGGGCAGTCTGTCTCTTTCCCTTTCCTGTCAGTCTACAGACCCAAATTTACTAAAGGGCCAGATTCTGATCCATACCTTGCCTATGATCTCTGACCTGGTCACCGGTCCCACTTCCGGATACCGACTGTCAAAGCTGACCGGTCTGTTGTCGCCCAGGCAGAAATATTCATCCTCCCCCAGAGTGATGGGCCGGGCGGCGTCATGGGCCTCCTCGATATAGTCTGTAATTCCATAGACATCCTCCGTGAGGACTCCTCCATCTATATAGACCAGGCCATCCTTAATCTGGACTGTCTCTCCCGGCAGACCGATAATCCTCTTGATATAGTAAGGATGCTCCCCAAACTCTTCCGGACCGGGGAAAATAACAATATCGAATCTCTTGGGATCCGAGAACCGGTAGGAGATCTTATCCATGATCAGATTTTCCCCATTGACCAGGGTATTCTCCATGGAATCGCCTCTCACCACAGTTCTCTGACCAACATAATGGAGAAGGAGAAAAACCGTGAGGCAGACCACTGCCAGATAGACTATTGTCATAAAAAATTCTTTCAGTAGTCCTTCTTTTTCCTGGTCTTTTTTCCCCCGGCCTCCTGTGCCCTTTTTATTACTGTTTGCTTTCTTCTTTGTCATATTATGTCCTTCCTCGGGCCGGCCCAGGGTCAGTCCTTCTTGTCCGGATTCCAGTCATCAGGCGTCTCTAAAGAAAGGCAACCCAGCCGAAGGGACCGGAAATCCTCCATCAACAGTCTTGCCGCCTTGTCATGGTCAGGCTCTCCGCCCTTCATGATGCAGCCCCTGACCTGGGCGATCGCCGCGAGCAGGTCCTCCCTGGTCATGTCAGCCTCTGTCTGGAGACCATAGCGGTCTTCCAGCACTCCCGGATAGCTTTCCTGTAGATAGTCCGTAAGATGCCAGGCCAGTTCTGTCGTGTTGAGGATCTCATCCTTGATGGACCCGATCATAGCCAGCCGCATACCTACCCTCTGGTCCTCAAACTTGGGCCAGAGGATACCTGGGGTATCCAGTAATTCCACGTCCTTATTAATCTTAATCCACTGCTTTCCCTTTGTCACGCCGGGCTTGTTGCCGGTCTTGGTACAGGCCTTGCCCGCAAAAGAATTAATGAAGGTAGACTTACCTACATTGGGAATACCGGCAACCATGGCCCTCACAGGCCGGTTTAAGATACCCCTTTTCCGGTCTCTCTCCTTCTTCTCCTTACAGGCTTCGGCAATCAGCCGTCTCAGCTCCTTCATACCCGTGCCCTTCCTGGAATTAACCCGGGCCACATAAAAGCCCTGACTCTTATAGTATTCCTCCCAGCGGGCAGTAATATCCGGATCTGCCATATCCGCCTTATTCAGAATAATAATCCTGTACTTGTTATTGGCAAGACTGTTGATATCCGGATTGCGGCTGCTCTGGGGAACCCTGGCGTCTAAAAGTTCAAGAACTACATCTATAAGCTTTATATTTTCCTGCATCATCCTGCGGGCCTTTGTCATATGACCCGGATACCACTGAAAATGCATTAAGTCAGTCTCCTTTCTGTATCCCGGCCCTGGGCCGGGAGCCGGTTGCTTCCATTATAACTGCCTCTGGTTCTACCGCCGGTCTCACTGGAACAAGCCCATCCGATTCTGCCGCCAGTGGCATAAGGACCAGTCTGTCCGGACATGCCGCCGGTCTCATAAGGACCAGTCTGTCCGGGCATGCCGCCGGTCCCATAAGGACCAGTCTGTCCGGACATGCCGCCGGTCTCATTGGGACGATCTCAGTTTGACCTTTACACAGCCCACAAATCTTTCCCTGTCTATATTACCTATATTAGCTACTCTGGAATCTTCACTGTTATTACAGTTATCCCCCATAACAAAATATTCATTTTCTCCCAGCCGGATCTCATAAGCTGCCAGGCCTGCCGACAGAATATCCTCATCAAAAAGATCATCCATGGCCTCTCCGTTAATATAGAGCTTACCCTCGCTGATCTGTACAGTCTCTCCCGGAAGACCCACGACCCGCTTAATGGAATAGTGGGTACTGCTGCCATTTTCCAATTCTATGACAGCCGCGTCCCCCCTGTCCGGGTTTCTAAGCCGGTAATCCAGCTTGCTGACAAGAATCATATCATTGTCATAATAGGCCGGCTGCATGGACTCACCATGGACCACGATCACCTGCACACAATAGTGGACAAGAAGATATGCGAGAAGAATCATGAGGAGAATCTCTCCTACCCAGAGACCGATATTACGGATCATCCGGTTCCTTCTCTCGACATAGCGGTAATTCTTCATAGGTTTTTCCTCCGCAATACTCAGGATGGAAAAACAGGGCAAGTAATCCCTTACTCGCCCCGGTTTCAATCGATACTATTTCACTAATTCTTTTACCTTAGCCTTCTTACCAACTCTGTCACGCAGATAGAACAGTTTCGCTCTTCTTACCTTACCTCTGCGGACAACATCAATCTTTGTCACGATCGGGGAATGTACCGGCCATGTCTTCTCAACGCCAACACCGTTGGAGAACTTTCTGACTGTAAATGTCTCTTTGGCTCCGCCGTTCTGTCTCTTGATTACTGTGCCCTCGAACACCTGGATTCTCTCACGGGCTCCCTCAACTACCTTGGAGGATACGCGGACTGTATCGCCAACGTGGAACTCTGTAATCTCCGGCTTCAGCTGTGCATTCTCAATGCTCTTAATAATATCGTTCATGTGTGACCTCCTAAATATTCTCGGTGTTCTTAATACTAAAAGCGGAACGATCATTCTGTCTTATCGTCCTGTAACAGAGGACCACCTTTTTTCACAACTACAAAATAATATCATACATTCGAATCAGGTGCAAGTGTTTTTAAATATTTGATATCCTCTTTGCTAAGCTCAGCCTGGTCCAGCAAGTCCGGTCTCCGTTCCTTTGTCCTCTTTAAGGACTGGTCGCGGCGCCAGCGGTCTATGTTGGCATGGTGACCGCTCAAGAGGACCTCCGGCACCGGCCTGCCATGAAAGACGGCCGGCCTTGTATAGTGGGGATGCTCCAGGAGTGAATCATGAAAAGACTCAAATTCAGCAGACTCCTCATTGCCAAGGACTCCAGGCACCAGCCTGGATACCGCGTCCATGATCACCATGGCCGCCAGCTCGCCGCCGCTCAAAATATAATCCCCGATAGATACATAATCCGTAACGATCTCTTCCAGAATCCGCTCGTCCACTCCTTCGTAATGGCCACAGAGGAAGACCAGGTCCTCCTCCCGGGAATAATCCTGGGCCATGACCTGATTAAACACCTTGCCCTGGGGAGTGACATAGATCACTCTGGGCTTCTTTTCCATGGCTCCCGCGACACTTTCCCAGGCCAGGTAGATGGGCTCAGCCTGCATGACCATGCCGGCCCCGCCCCCGTAAGGATAATCGTCCACATGCTTGTGCTTATTGAAGGCAAAATCTCTGATATTCACCGTCTCCAGACTGATCAGACCCTGGTCTAAGGCCCGGCCTGTCACACTGGTGTGCATGCCAGTTTCTATCATATCGGGAAACAGAGTTAATACGTGAAAATTCATCACTTTGTCAGCCCTTTCAGCAGGTGAACCAGGATGATCTTCTCCTCCATGTCCACATCAAGGATACAATCTTTGATTGCCGGCAGCAGAATCCTTCCCCCATCCTGGGTCAGTACCTCGTAGACGTCATTAGCCCCGGTCTGGATCACATTTTCCAGGGTACCGATGGTCACGCCGGAATCATCCACGATCGTCAGACCGATCAGGTCAGCAATAAAGTATTCGTCCTCTTCTAAGGGAACCGCGTCCTCCCGGGTGACCATGAGGGGACAACGCTTGAACTGCTCTACCTGGTTGATATCGTTCATTCCCTGGAATTTCAGGAAGACAAACTGTTTAAAGAACCTGCAGCCCTCAACCTTCTTCTCGATCAGCTCACCGTTTTTGTCAATAAGGACCTTGTCAAGATCCAGGAATCTGTTTTTGTCATCTGTCGTGGGAAATACCTTCACTTCGCCCTTCAAGCCGTGGGTTCCGGTGATGATTCCAACCTGAAGTAAATCCTCCATATGTAAACTCCACTCTTTCTAAAGAAGTTCTTCGGTCTATATAGTTTACGCCGCCCAGAAGCTGGCTTTTTATGTACCTGTTCTCTGCGCGGCGTATAAATCATATTCTTATCTTGATAAAAAGCCCGTCAGACAAGGGCATGGATCAGGCGATGTCAACGATAACCTTTTTCTCTTCTCCGGAAGCTGCTGCTTTTACGACGGAACGGATCGCCTTGGCAATCCTGCCCTGCTTACCGATCACCTTACCCATGTCATCCTGGGCCACGTGAAGCTCGATAATGATGGCCTTGTCCGTCTCTCGCTCAGTAACAACCACCTCTTCCGGATGATCCACCAGAGATACGGCAATTACTTTAACCAGTTCTTTCATGCCATATGCCCCCCGGTATCTATTTCTCTATGCCTGCGTTCTTTAAAAGTCTGGCAACAGTATCTGTGGGCTGAGCACCCTTGGCAAGCCAGTCTTTTGCTGCATCTGCATCGATGCGGACTTCAGCAGGTTCCTGATTGGGATCATAGAAACCGATCTCATCGATATTTCTTCCATCTCTGGGAGATCTTGCATCAGCAACTACGATTCTGTAAATCGGTGTTTTCTTCTTTCCCATTCTCTTTAATCTCATCTTAACTGCCATTGTTAATCCACCTCTCTTAAGTATTCTTTCTTATTCTTACTATAAAATATAATATATAGAAACCGGAATTCCGGTAACCATCTCATATAAGACCACTCATATTTCTGAAGGCCAAATCCGGCAAAAGACCATACCTGCCTGAACCAGGGAAGGTCTCCCATGGTTCCTGTCAGAAGGGAAGCTTCATGCCTCCTAAATTGAAGCCGCCTCTTCTGCGGCCTCCCTTGCCCATCATGCCGTTCATCTGCTTCATCATCTTGCGGGACTGCTCAAACTGCTTGCACATCTTGTTCACTTCCTGCATGGTGACGCCGGCTCCATCCGCGATCCTCTTCTTTCTGGAAGGATTAAGCAGGTTGGGATTACGCCGCTCGGCCGGTGTCATGGAATAGATCATGGCCTCAATCTTACCCATGGCACTCTCGTCCACATCAATATTCTTCATCTGACCGCTGATCCCGGGAATCATGGACAGAAGGTCGGAGATACCGCCCATCTGCTTGATCTGCTGCATCTGGTCAAGGAAATCATCAAAGCCATACTCTGCCTTGCGGATCTTCTCCTCCAGCTTTCTGGCATCCTCCGCGTTCACTGCGTTCTCCGCCTTCTCAATCAGGGTAAAGACATCACCCATACCCAGGATACGGCTGGTCATACGGTCCGGATAGAACTGCTGCAGGTCTTCCAGCTTCTCTCCCATTCCTACATAGAGGATGGGCTTGCCCGTAACCGCCCGGATGGACAGGGCCGCGCCACCCCGGGTGTCGCCGTCCAGCTTGGTGAGGATCACACCGTCTATGCCTACCTTGTCCTCGAAGGTCTTGGCCACATTGACGGCATCCTGACCGGTCATGGC
>DLBH01000010.1:18557-42567 GCA_002494165.1 Lachnospiraceae bacterium UBA7026
CTGACCGGTCATGGCATCCACCACCAGGATGGTCTGGGTCACGTCAACAGCCTCCTTGATATTCTGCAGTTCCTCCATCATGGACTCATCCACATGAAGGCGGCCTGCTGTATCGAGAATCACAACATTAAGCCCGTGCTGGCGGGCATGCTCAATACCAGCCCTGGCGATATTCACCGGGTCCTGCTTATCTCCCATGGAGAAAACCGGAACCCCCTGCTTCTTGCCATTAACTTCCAGCTGCTTAATCGCTGCCGGCCGATAGACATCGCAGGCCACCAGGAGCGGTTTTTTACCCTTCTTCTTGAGCTGGCCGGCAATCTTGGCCGCCGTTGTGGTCTTACCGGCACCCTGGAGACCAGCCAGAAGAAATACGGTTACTTCATTATTGGGAAGGAAGACCAGCTCTGTGGTATCAGACCCCATAAGGGTCTCCATCTCTTCCTTAACAATCTTAATCACCATCTGTCCGGGATTCAAGCCGGTCAGGACATCCTGGCCTACTGCCCTTTCCTGGACTGACTTGACAAAGGACTTCACAACCCGGAAGTTAACGTCTGCCTCTAACAGTGCCCGCTTAACTTCCTTCATGGCCTCCTTGACATCAGCCTCCGTCAGCCGTCCCTTGCTCCTCAGATTCTTAAAAACATTCTGTAATTTACTTGTCAGACTTTCAAAAGCCATGTACTCAACTCCTTTACAGATATCAGTACTCTTCCAATATATTCTCGGACAGCTCCACGATCCGGTCCATGCAGGAACGGACCTTGTCACGGCTGTCGGCGCCAGCCGCCCTCAGGGCAGTCTCCCTAACCTCGGAGACCATCTTCTTAATCTGTAAAAAATGTTCCACCAGGTGAAGCTTATCTTCATAACCGTGCAAAAGCCGGTCACACCGCCGTATCATATCATGGGCGCCCTGTCTGCTGATCCCGAGTATCTGGGACAGCTCCGTCACAGAAAGATCTTCCTGGATATACTCTCCATAGACCTTCTTCTGGTGGTCTGTCAGCAGTTCCCCGTAAAAATCATAGAGCAGAGACTTCTCAACAATCTTCTCCATGCCGCTTCATCTGCTTTCTATCTGTATAATTATGGGCAGGTCCCGGCCGGACCTGCCTGTCAAGCAAAACAACTTGACAAGTTAGACTCTACAAAAAAGGATTATACTTTAAAGAGCAGATCCTGTCAAGTAGTTTTCCTTGCAGTTACCGGGTAGCTGCCTTTTCCCGTAAATGAAAAAAACAGCGGCCCCACAGGGGCCGCCTTGGTCTCTTTACTCATTCCGCCGGCTTGTGTCACGGCTGCTTTTCCACGGAAGGATATCGGCAGGTCCGGACCGCCAGCCAGGATCCTAGTAATTCTCAGCTCTGAGCTGGAAATAGGACTGGGGATGATCACATACCGGGCAGATCTGGGGAGCCTTCTTGCCCACGCAGATGTGTCCGCAGTTAGCGCACTGCCAGATCATCTCGCCGTCTCTTGAGAATACGATCTCTTTCTTTACATTATCAAGAAGCTTGAGATATCTCTCCTCATGCTCCTTCTCGATCTTGGCTACGCCCTCAAACTTGGCAGCGATGTCATTAAAACCTTCTTCTCTTGCTTCCTTGGCGAACTGAGCATACATATCTGTCCACTCATAGTTCTCTCCGTCAGCTGCTGCCTGGAGATTCTCAACGGTAGAGCGGATAGTGCCGCCCTCAAGAAGCTTAAACCACATCTTGGCATGCTCTTTCTCATTGTTAGCTGTCTCTTCAAAGATGGCCGCGATCTGAACATAACCTTCCTTCTTTGCCTTGCTTGCGAAGTAGGTGTACTTATTCCTTGCCTGGGACTCACCGGCAAAAGCTGTCATAAGGTTTTGCTCTGTCTTTGTTCCTTTTAATCCTGCCATAATTAATTCTCCTTTTCTAAACTAACTAAAATTAGAATAAACAAAACTAGTAAATGTTATCAAAATGCTAACGATAGTATTGTATGCTATTGAGCATTTTTTGTCAATAACATCTCACTAATATCTCAGAAGAAATATTCTATCATTAAACTAATGTCCCTCTCTGTCATCTGGTCCTTTGAGCAGCCGGTAGATAAAAAGGTAGACATAGATGAGCAGGGGCAAGCCAAGGGTGACAAAAAGGGAAGCCATAAAATAGGGACTTCCGGTTACAGCCAGATAAAGAGTGACGAAAACCATGGCCAAAAGGAAGATGGCCAGGGCCAGAGCTGCTATTCTTTTCAACCGGTCCATCAGACATCCCCCTCTCTTTCCCGAAGCCTCTTCAGTCTGGCTTCAATCCTCTGTTCATAACCGGTTCCGGCCGGCTCGTAAAAACGCTCACCGGCTATCTTGTCCGGCAGGTACTGCTGCTTCACATAATGCTCCGGGTAATTATGGGCATATTTATAGCCGATACCATGACCAAGCTTTTTAGCCCCACCGTAGTGGGCATCCCTGAGATAGGGAGGTACCTGGCCGGTATCCCCGGACCGTACCATGGAAAGTGCCTTGTCCACAGCATTGATGGCCGCGTTACTTTTAGGGGCCCCGGCCACATAGGCCGCCGCCTGGGCTAAAAGGATACGTCCCTCCGGCATGCCGATCCGCTCTACTCCTTCCGAGGCTGAAACTGCCAGCATAAGGGCGTAGGGGTCTGCGTTACCCACATCTTCGGCGGCACAGATAATTATTCTTCTGGCGATAAATTTAGGGTCCTCTCCTGCGTCAAGCATCCGGGCCAGGTAATAGATGGCCGCGTCCGGGTCAGACCCTCTCATACTTTTTATAAAAGCGGAGATTACATCATAATGATTATCCCCGTTTTTGTCATAATTCACATGCTTTCTCTGGATGCACTCCTGAGCGACCTCTATATCAATCCTGACCCGGCCGTCCTCTCCCGGGTCTGTGGTCAGCACTCCCAGTTCCAGTGCATTGAGGGCAGTCCTTGCGTCTCCTCCTGCCATCTCCGCCAGAAAGTAAAGAGCCTCCTTGGTGACATCCACCTGGTAGTGGCCAAGGCCTCTCTCCTCATCGGCAGCCGCCCTCTCTAAAAGCCCCTTGATATCCTCTGTAGACAGGGGTTCCAGATGAAATATCATGGACCTGGAAATCAGAGCGCTGTTAACCTCAAAATAAGGATTCTCTGTAGTGGCACCGATCAGTACCACCGTCCCATCCTCCACGTAGGGCAACAGATAGTCCTGCTGGGCCTTGTTAAAGCGGTGGATCTCATCGATAAAAAGGATGGTCCTGCTGCCGGTCATGGCAAGATTATCCCGGGCCTGGTCTATGGCTCTCTCCATATCTTTCTTACCGGAGGTAGTGGCATTCATCTGGACAAAGCTGGCACTGGTAGTGTTAGCGATCACCTTGGCCAGGGTAGTCTTGCCGGTCCCGGGCGGGCCGTAAAAGATCAGGGAACTGATCTGGTCTGCCTGAATGGCCCGGTATAGAAGCCGGTTCCTGCCGATAATATGGCCCTGACCGACCACTTCCTCCAGGCTCCGGGGTCTCATCCGGTCTGCCAGAGGCGCTTCCTTTTTCCTTCTCTCCATGCTCATGTACTCAAATAAATCCATAAAATATTCCTGACTTTCTCTAGCCTTCTATACTGCCTGGGGAAACAGGGCCCGGCTGCCGTCAAGATCCTCTCCGGGCTTTAAGGACCTGGCCAATCCAGGTCATATCTCTTTTGCGTTCAGCTTCCTTATGATCGCGTATCCGTCCTCAATATCCACTACACTTACCGTACCCTGCTCAAAAACGAAATTCCAGTAACCCTCAACGGGAAGATGGAGCCAGGTAGCCAGCATATGCCCCAGGGTACCCTTATGGGCCACAAGCAGTATGGTTCCGCCACCCTCCGGTATCTGGTCAACGAAGGCCTCCGCCCTCAGTCTGACACTGCTGAAGCTCTCCCCATCAGGAATCCGGTAATTAATAAAGTCCTCATTCCAGGCCTCCAGTTCCTTGGGATAGCGTTCCTTGATCTCCTCGTAGTCCATACCTTCAAAAATACCGAAGTTCTGCTCGCACAGTCTCTGGTCTACCAGAATCCTGGGTTGGGGAACCCCCGCGGCATTCTTGCCAAAGCCGGGCTCTTCCCCGGCATCCAGTATAAGCTGGGCCGTATTATAAGCTCTGACCAGGGGACTGGAAAAGATATAATCAAATCTGACTCCTTTAAGAATCTCCCCAACCTCCTTGGCCTGCTCTATCCCCTTCTCCGAGAGTACCGCATTCATAACACCATAATAGCAATGGTTCTGATTAAGAAGAGTCTCTCCGTGTCTCACAAGATAAATCCTCATACTCTCTCCTCGTTTCTCTCACACAAACTCTTGTAAATATTCAAACAATCCTATGAATATTCTTATTGTAGCCCATACCACTTATGGGAATCAAGCGCAAACGGCCAATTCCAGCGAATTCTTTTCCCGGTTAAAATGATAGACTGAGTCGGACAAGATCTCATCGTCTGCCACCACAGCCTCGTTGACCTCCTTTACCATAGCACCAAGATCCAAAGGATCCTGTATCATGGACTCGGGGATCAGAATCAACTCATGGACACTGCTGGGCAGAATATAAAAGCCTTCCCTAAGCCTGTCGGCAAAGTTCCTGAGCACATCCTCATAGATAAGGCAGGTCGCTCCGTTAATCCCCTTCCGGTTGGTCATAATAAACATAGGAACATCAGGAACCTGGTCCGGATTCCCGCAAGCAGGGAAGCCGGCAGTATCCTGCCAGCCGGACTCCCCCATCTCCTCGGTGTAAAGCTGTCGGATCATCTCCTCCATGGGCCGGATCTCCACGGGGAAAAGCCTGCTGGTATTGACCCTGGCAAGTTCCAGCAGGTCTGCCACCCCCACCTTCCAGAAATCCATCTGGAAATTAGTAATCATGGCAGAGGATATGCTGTTCTCATCGGACAGGACCAGCCAGCGGAAGGTGACCGCCAGGTCCAGCAGGGGAATACAGGGACAGGACCGGAGCATGTCCCTGTTTCTGTCCAGGTTGACAATTCTGTAAATGATAAAAGGCTTCACATCTTCAAAATTCTCAGGGCTGACCAGGTCCACGGGCAACTTACTGCAAGCCTCTTCATAGTGGTGGCAAATCTGATCCACAATCTGGTCCATGCCCTGCCCGGCCATATATAATTCGTAATAGGCTTCCAGATAAATGGCAGGTGACATAGTCTCTCCCTCCTTACGGATAAAAAGTCCGCAGACCTCCATACCGTTATTTTTGGTCATCATCTCTGTGACCGCACTGGCAGAAGGGATCCATCCCTGCTGGATCCGTCTCCTGATCATTTTCAACACCTGATTCTGGAATTCATGATAATTCATAGAAATACTCCTTTCTTTACAACATTTCATATTAATAGAAACAATATTGAAAAAATAATATTGATTAGAATATTAATTCGATTAATGAACTCTTGTATCATTCACTCTCCTATCGGCCTTTCCATTCGATTTCCATATATTACCATATTCTTCCTATATTTACCAGTATTATTTTCCACAATTTCTAATTATTTACAATTCGTTAATTCTGAAGAAACTCCCATCTCCTATTAATTCACCCATTTTTTTGCATCCCTATATTTTTTTTGCTATACTGGATTCATCAATCAGATCTGTCTGGATTCTGACTAACGATCCTTTATTACCCCGCAGGTCCCTTTCCCTTCCCTTTTGCCAGGCTGTCATTTCTGGCATCCGCTTCTTTGGAAGCCGGGACCAAGTCCCGGAGAGACTTGCTCATCATTTATTAAGGAGGACGAAAACCCATGCAAGTATCCTTCAAAAGAATCTTCGCGCTGCTGCTGGTCAGTCTCCTTTGCCTGCTGCCACTGGCAGGCTGCGGAGCTTCAGCCCAGAAGCAGGCGGCATCCCAAAAAGAGTCCTATGATCAATCAGCCTCGGACCAGGATTACGACCAGGATGACCAGGACTACGATCAGGATTATGACCAGGACGGCCAGGACTATGATCAGAACGACAAAGACTACGATCAGGATTATGACCAGGACGGCCAAGACTACGATCAGGATTATGACCAGGACGACCAGGATTATGATCAGGACTATAACCAGGACAAGCAGAAGGACCAGGCCGATGGTTCCAAAGACCAGACCTCCGGCGCCAGCCTGGACAAGGATGGCACTTACACCAGCAAGGAAGACGTGGCAAGCTACCTGGCAGAGTACGGTGAGCTGCCTCAGAACTTTATCACAAAAAAAGAAGCCCGGAAGCTGGGCTGGAGCGGCGGTTCCTTAGAGCCCTATGCCCCGGGTAAGTGCATAGGCGGTGACCATTTCGGCAATTATGAAGGCAACCTTCCGGAAGTGGATGGCCGGTCCTATTATGAGTGCGATATCGACACCCTGGGTGCCAAGTCCCGGGGACCTAAGAGAATCGTCTACTCTGACGACGGCCAGATCTACTATACGGAGGACCATTACAATACCTTTACCTTATTATATGGAGATGATGAAGAATGAGAATATTTATAGACGGCAGAACCATTGAGAACAGAGATGATTTTTTTGCTGCCTTTGGCCGCCAGATATCCCTTCCCGACTACTTCGGCAACAATCTTGACGCTCTTTCCGATCTCCTCTGTGAGCAGGCAGAGCCAGTCACCATAGAGATCATCTTCTTCCAGGAACTGGCAAAGAACCTGGGCGGTCCTTTCGCCGGAGGCTTCTGGCGTATGCTGGGGGACCTGGAGGTCAAGGTTATCAAGCATGCCTGAGACTATTAGAATAAAGATAAGCAGGGCCACCACAAAAGCACAAAAGCGGATGCCCTGTTGACTAAATAAGAAAGAAGCCCTCAATGCCAAACCTATTGGACACTGAGAGCTTCTTCCTTTTATGTTGGAGATAGGCCGCCCACTTCAATTGGACAGCCTACCTTGTTCCAAGTCCATTTGTAAAATGAGCCAGGGCCTTTTCTACCCCTTTTCTCAACAAATCCAGGGGCCGGCCAAATATCTCCGGCGTAAGCAGGAAGGTCAGCAGAACGGAAAAGACCGGGATCCAAAGTTCCCAATGGGGAAGGTGGAGGCAGAGATTAACCCAGCTGACCAGGCCGGAAAACATGAGCACATAAAGAACCAGCCTGTGCCAGAAATAGATCTGCAGGCTTCTCTTCCCCGATAAATTCAGCAGGGGAATCGGGGATGAAGGGGTCAGACTGATCAGAGCCGCACCCATAACAAGGCCGATCATGTAGAAGGCCAGCCGGTCAGCAAAGCCGCAGCCCGGCACATTGATGGTAGAATAGGGATTCCTGGCCGTGAAGAGTCTGATATAGGGGAACAGCTTGTCAATACGGCTGAAACAAAGCCAGGCAGCCAGGGCCAGTATAAAGGGCGCTCCAGCCCGGACCCATATTCTGTCCGTAAAGGTCTTGACCTGACCTTGGTCCAGTATATATCCCAGGTAAAAAAAGGGGAAAAATACGATGATCCGTGACAGATTTAAAAAGCTGTTGATCCATTCCGCGTAGCCGGCCAGACAGGCGGCCCCAATCCAGACCGGCATGAGAATCCATGGATCACATTTCCTCAAAAGCCATGTGAGAATCATAAAGGCAGCCATGGCAAACATATACCAGGGGATTCCTGTGTCGGCTAATGGAGTAAATACGGCCTTCTGATGATAGAGGATCTTGACCAGGTAAATCAGGATCTTCAGAATATAGCCAAGCAGGAAAAAGTAGATGGGCCGGCTCCAGTTAAAAGGATGATCCTGGTCCCATTTTCTCGTAAAAAGTCCTGCCAGGAAAATAAACAGGGGCATGTGGAAGGTATAGATCAGGAGACTGATGCTCCTCATCATGGACGACCAGGCCGCATATTGGTTGCTGAAATGGCCCAGCACCACCATAATCATCAAAAATCCTTTCAAATTATCCCATTTGCCGATCCGGCCCCCGGGCCGGCGGGTCACTGACGAAGAATCCATCTCAAAACCTCCCATGTCTTTTACAGGTGTCTCAGTAATCCCATCAGCAGCCGGTAGACCCCGGGCAGCCGACCGGACAAAAGCCAGAGCAGGAGACGGTAAGACATTTTCTCGCCCCTCGGTCCAAAGAGAGGGATTCGCCCCTCCCGGTACATGGCATTATTAGCCTGCAGCCAGTCCTTGTATCTCTTCTCCTGCCGTTCCCAGTCCTCTCTATTCACATTTTTCCTGGTATAAAGCAGGTGCCACATTAAAAACTTGTAGGTGCTGTAATCATACTCATCCCTTGACACATGGACCAGGACCGGGTTGGCCTTTTCCAGCTGGCCTATGGTCTCCAGCCCGTCAAGCATCTTCTTCTTCTGGACAGAATGGAAAACGGAATCCTGGTACTGGACCCAGTTATAGCCTATATAATCGACACAGCGGATCCTGTCCGTATAATTGCAGGCACTAATGGAAAATACGATATCTTCCCCCAGGGGGATCTCACCAAAGGAGATCTGGTGGTCCAGGACATAGTCCCGGCGGAGGATCTTGATCCAGGCGGTGAGCAGGCGGAACTTGTCCCAGGAAAATTGGTTCCTGATGGGACATTCAGCCAGGATCCTTCCCTTATCCGACACCATCCGGTAGCCGGCGATTACCATATCCAGGTCTTCCTCTTTTATATAAGAGACCATAGTTCTCACGTAATCCCTGTCATAGATATCATCATTATCAGCGAACATGAGATAGGTCCCCTCCGCCAGGGTCATGGCCCGGTTCCTGGTCCGGCCTGTTCCCATATTTTCCTGATGAAATACCCTTATTTTATCTGGAAATCTTTTCTGGTAACCATCGAGAATCTCCGGCGACCGGTCAGAAGACCCGTCATCAAGACAAAGGATCTCCAGCCTGCCATAGGTCTGGCGGAGAATAGAGTTAAGGCACCTTTTCAGATACTTCTCCCCATTGTATACAGGCATGATCACAGAGACCAGGGGCTTCTCCCCGGTCATCCCCCGGGACGTCCTGTCTATTATTTTATCCGCATTATCAACATTAGAAGATTGGTCCATCATATCTATCTCTCCATCTGCACTGCTTTGCCATAGTTATGGATCTAAATAAGTCTTTCCTGCTTAGGGCAGGCATTTTTAGCCCGCCTGCCCTTTCCACTTTCCTGTCTGTCCTGTCTATATCTCCGGGCTCTCCCTTCCAGGTTTTGCTCAGTCCTGTACCAGCCAGGTCTCAGAGCTCTCCCTGCCAGGTCTCAGGGCTTTCCCTGCCAGATTATGCTCAGTCCTGTACCGGCCAGGTCTCAGGGCTTTCCCTGCCAGATTATGCTCAGTCTTGTCCCGGCCTTTCCCAGCCTTCCAGCTTACCCTCAACTATGGCCGTCATCATCCGCTTCTTAACTCCGGGAGCATGGAGGTTGATCTCTCTCAAAAGCTCCCGCACATAGGTCCGCTCTGTCTTCCGGTCATAGGGGCAGGGATTATCGACCAGGGGCAGGTCATATTTATTCTGAAAGCCTGCCACCTGGGAAGCCGGCAGCAGGATCAGGGGTCTGATTACAGTAAGTCCGCTGTCCTGGAAATGGGTGACTGGCCAGAAGCTGGAAAACCGGCCCTCATAAATCAGGGACAGGAGCATGGTCTCTACCACATCATCCATATTGTGGGCATAGGCTATCTTATTACAAGCCAAAGCCAGGGCCTTATCATTAAAGGCTCCCTTGCGGAGCCTGGCACAAAGAGAACAATCCCCCTTGGTCACCAGGTCCTTAATCTGGGTATGGACCACATGATGATCCACCTGCAGCCGGTCACAAAGATTACTGACCCGGCTAAGGTCGAAGCCATCATATCCCAGGTCCACTGTGATCGCTGTCAGTTCAAAAGGAACCGGGTAAAAATGTCTGAGACCACTGAGGCCATAAAGGAGGGTCAGACTGTCCTTACCTCCTGACAGACCTATGGCGATCCTGTCTCCCTCTTCAATCATCTGATACTGATCAAGGGCTTTTCTAATATAGCTATAAAGACGCTGCAGTTTCATAAGATCCTATCCCTTTCAGGGCTTATTTTCCTCCCTAGTATACATCATTTTTTTTCCACGAACAAGAAGGGGTGACCGGCCAGCCCCAGATCTCGACGTAAGGGGCCAGCCAATGCACGGCTCTGTCGAGCTGTGTGTGATTGTCTCAGTCCCCGTAAGGGGGCCAGCCAGTGAAAGAAGTTTTTTAAGGCCAGCCTTGTTGGCCGGGACTAACGGGAGTATAATGAATGTATCTTATTCATATTCTGTAAATATCATGCAGGCCTGTGAATTCCTGCGGCAGCTAGGAATTCAGAAGCAGACCTGTGTTCAACGGCCGGAATCCAGAGAAAGGAGACTATACTAGAATGAAACACAGCATCTGGGACCTCTATGCCCCCATCTATGACCTGGCCATGAGTGCCGACAAAAAGATCTATCAATTTATGTACCGGCGGATTCCAAAAGTCATAAAGAACAAAGATGTCCTGGAGATTGCCACAGGCACCGGCCTCCTGGCCAGACATGTAGCCTGGGCAGCCCACACAATGGTTGCCACAGATTATTCCCCAGGTATGATCGCCCAGGCCAGGAAGGGTCCTCACCCAAAAAATCTGGTCTATGAGCTGGCAGACGCCCATGCCCTGCCTTACGCAGACCATACCTTCCAGGTGGTCATCATTTCCAATGCCCTCCATGTGGTGGACAAGCCAGAAAAAGTTCTGGAAGAAATCGACCGGGTTCTCAAACCCGGCGGCATCCTGATCGCTCCCAATTTTGTAGACCATCAGGGTGGCTTGCTGAGCAGCCTGTGGAACAGGGTCTTAAAGCTGGCAGGGATCCATTTTGAACACCAGTGGAGTGAAACAGACTATCTGGCCTTTCTGGAGAGCCGGGGCTGGCAGCCTTTTAACAAGAAGTTTCTGAAAGCCAGAATCCCTATGGTCTATACGGAGTGCAGAAGATCAGGTGACCGGAGGAATCATAATTAAACGATATAAAGGCCGGTAATATAAGACCGGCCAATCAATATGGAGAGAGGAGAAAGCAACTATGTCAGAAACAAACCACTATAGTTACCCGGCAAAAATAGCTCTCGAAAGGCTGAAGGAGGGAAATCTCCGCTATGTCAAGGAAAGTTTTTCCTCCACGGATGTTTCCAGGGCCCTGCTGAAACGTTTCCAGGATTATGGCCAGCACCCCTATGCCATCGTCATCACCTGCTCTGATTCAAGGGTGGTGCCTGAACTGATCTTTTCGGCAGGCATCGGCGACCTTTTTGTGATCCGGCTGGCAGGAAATGTCATTGATGACCATCAGCTGGGCAGTATCGAGTATGCGGCGGACCATCTGGGAACGGGCCTGGTGGTAGTCCTGGGCCATACTAACTGCGGTGCCATTGACGCTGTCTTAAGCGGCCATGCCAGCGGTTATATCCGCTATATCGCTGAGGATATCGCCGAGGCCATCGGCCAGGAAAAGGACCCCTACAAGGCTTGCTGCCTCAATGTGAAGCATTGCTGTGACAGGATCGAATCCAGCCTGCTGATTCAGGAGGATGAGGAGAAATACGGTCTCCAGGTCATCGGCGCCGTCTATGACATAGAGACCGGTCTGGTGGACTTTGATATCCGGGACCGGTAATATAAAAAGAACTGCCAGTGTAACTACTGCAAACTTAGACATCTGCAAAAGACCACAGGCAATCGCCATAGGTAATCATAACAAGTAATGAAATAATAAAAAAACAGGACAAACAAGGCTGATGCCCGGAAGCAAACCCTATCATGCTTCCGGGCATCAGCCTGTTTATCTCTATGACTGGATCATATCTAATTACTGGTGTTTTTCTTCCTCCATACCCGGTCGACAGATCCTAGTCGACCAGCTGCACCTTCAGCATATTGGTGGTTCCGGACCTTCCGATAGGCACACCGGCCGTGATGACGGTCACATCCCCCTCTTTCAGATAGCCCATCCTCTTGCCGGCTGAGATAGCCCGGTCAATAAGGACAAAGACTTCCCATTCCTCACCAAGCAGAATAGGCTTCACTCCCCAGGAAAGGTTGAGCTGCCGACAGACCTTCTTATTGATGGCACAGCCGATAATATCACAACCGGGCCGGTATCTGGAGATCATGCGGGCGGAAAAACCGCTCTGGGTTACTACCACGATCGCTGTGGCGTTAAGGTCATAGGCCGTGGAACAGGTGGAATGACAGATAGCGTCTGTGATGTCGGGATCCGCGTTGGGACTCAGTGTACGGAACCTGCTCTTATAATCGATGGCCTTCTCTGCCCGCTCCGCAATCTTTGACATGGTCTTCAAGGCCTCGACAGGGTAAGCCCCGCTGGCTGTCTCACCGGAAAGCATGAGAACACTGGTACCGTCATATACCGCGTTGGCCACGTCTGTGGTCTCCGCCCTGGTGGGGCGGGGATTCTTGATCATGGAATCGAGCATCTGGGTCGCGGTGATAACAATCTTGCCCGCCTGGAATACCTTACGGATGATGACCTTCTGGATTACCGGCACGTCTTCTTCAGGAATCTCCACACCCATGTCACCCCGGGCAACCATAATGCCATCGGCTGCTTCGATGATGGAATCTATATTATTGACGCCCTGGCTGTTCTCAATCTTGGCGATAATCCGGATGTTCTCACCACCGTTGGCCTTGAGCAGGCGACGCAGCTGTTTGATATCCTTGGCAGTCCTGGTAAAGGAGGCTGCCACAAAATCCACATCCTGTTCAATACCAAAGATAATATCTTCCTTATCCCTGGCACTCAGATAAGGAATCTTCAATTCAATATCCGGGACATTGACACCCTTACGGTTGGAAATCATACCACCATTCTTCACAGTACAGTGGATATCCTGACCGTCAATGGAGCAGACACACATCTCGATCAATCCATCGTCAATCAAAATATTAGTTCCCACGGCTACTTCATTGGGAAGGTTCTCATAAGTTATGCTGACTTCCTTATCCGTACCCTCAACGGGTCTGGTGGTAAGACAGAAATCCTGTCCGGATACCAGGTCTACTTTTTCCTCTTTGAAGGTCCCGATCCTGATTTCCGGTCCCTTTGTATCGAGGAGGGCAGCCACAGGAATATCATGCTTCTCCCTGAGTTCTTTCAGCTTGTCCAGTCTTTTTTTATGCTCTTCGTGGGTTCCATGGGAAAAATTAAATCTTGCAACATCCATTCCATTCAGTATAAGCTGCTCAAGCACATCCCCCTGGTCAGTTGCCGGTCCAAGTGTACATATAATTTTAGTTTTACGCATAAACCACCTGTATCCTTTCAATGGTGCAGGTCCTGCAGGGATTTATCCTGGAAAAATCCGGCCAAAAAACAACCCCCGCAGAAAGATCTTTTGTTAAAAGTAGTATTGATGTTACATATATTATTAAGGGTTTACAATAGTATTGAATTTAGAAGTAGTAACGATTATAGCATAATTTCAAGGGTCTGTATATCCGCCAAATCATCCTGCATACATCAAATGATCCCCAGCTGCCTGGCCCGGTCCCCAAGCTCCTCCCTGAAATCCGGATGAGCCAGGGAAATCAGGGCCCGGGCCCTCTCTTCCATGGTGAGGATCTTAAGATTGACACAGCCATACTCGGTGGCCACATATTCCACATCCTGCCTGCCGGTGGTGATGGCTGTCCCCGGGGGCAGGACAGGGAGAATCCGGCTGGTCTTTTCCCTCCGCCCAGTCTCATCAGCTTTTTTGGTCAGACTGGAGGTCAGGGCGATAAAGGACTTACCTCCCTTAGACCGCTGGGCTCCCCGGACATAATCAAGCTGACCGCCGGTGGCACTCTGTTGGCGGCCACCCAGATTATCGGCGGCCACCTGGCCATAAAGGTCGATGGCCATGGCCGTGTTCACACTCATCATCCGGTCATTTTTTGCGATAATAAAGGGATCATTAACCCACCAGTAGGGCCCCATGAAGATATCCGGATTCCAGTCAATATAGTCATAGAGACTTCTCGTTCCCATGGCAAAGGCACTGACCGCCTTCCCCGGCATGAAGGATTTCTTCCTGTTGTTGATCACTCCCTCTTCCATCAGCTGCCGCATGGAATTATTGAGCATTTCTGAGTGGACGCCCAGGTCCTTCTTCCCTGCCAGTCCATAACCCACAGCCTCCGATATTCCTCCCAGGCCCAGCTGGATTGTGGCTCCGTCGGGAATCTCATCTACGATGTATTCCGACAGCTGCCTGATTTCATCGGTCAGTTCCATATCCGGAAACTCCGGGAGCGGATCATCGGCTTCCACGATGGCAGCTGCCTCTGACACATGAACCAGGTTGTCCCTGCCATAGACATAGGGAACTTCTTTATTGACCTGCAGGATCACCAGGCCGGCCTGGTCAATGATTTCCCGGTGCAGGGAGACCCCCACGGCCCCCAGGCTCATATAACCGAAACGGTCTGGTCTTGAGACTTCCAGCAAAGACACACTGATCCCGGACAGGTTCCGTACCCAGCGGGGGCTTTCACTGAGGTGCATGGATGTATACCTGCAGTTGCCGGCCTTCATGGCAGACCTCTCTGCCGGTCCGGCGAAATAGGTAAGCACTGAAAAATGTCCTTTGGCTTCTTCTTTATAAAAAGGGAGGATTCTCTGGGTCATGGCAGAACATATGGTAACATGCTCATAGTTATCCCTGCAGTCCCACAGGGCTTCCGCCAGTTTGTAAGCCGTACTGGCAGAGGTTCCAAGGTAAACCACATCTCCGTCCTTTACCAGCCTTACCGCCTCATGGGCCCCTCTCAACTTTTCCTCATAGGTTTTTTTCCAATCTTCCATGACTCCAACCTGTCTCCTTATCTGTCCGATGTCTGCTTATCTTTTCTGCTGCCATTATTATAATCCACCCTATAGCCGTCTACAAGATTTTTCACCCTGGACTTACCAGGGTTGCCGCCCTGATACAAAACCAGCCTCCCCGCCAATTGTATCAGGCAGGAAGGCCGTCTGTCTGTATATTTTATAATGCCTGCTAAAACCTGGCCTTCACCCAGAAAAAGCCGTCACTGTGATGGTATCTGATATCCTGGCAGGCATGCCGGATCAGGTCAAGGGACCACTTGTCTGCTTCAGTAAGAGGATCTTTTTCCTAACCCGGATAGCTTATGGTCATATCTACGCTGCCACTGCCCCTGTCACTGTATTCAAAACTGATATCAATCCCCTCATCATTTTTCAGAGTGGGCAGGATCGTGTCATAGCAAAGTTCCTCTGTCAAGGTCAGCATTCTGTTAACCAGCTTCCTGCTGATCATATGGCCGAAAGCAAATTGTTCCAGCCGGGTTATCAAAGCCAGGAAATCGCAATCCTTCGCTGTCATCCTGGTCTCAAATACCTGCAGGTGGTTGATGAACTGCCTGGTCTTGTCTCTCATCGGATGCTCAAAAATCTGTTCAGGCCGGCCCTCTTCATAGATGATCCCCTGGTTCATAAAAAATATCCGGTTGGATACATTCCTGGCAAAGCGCATCTCATGAGTCACCACCAGCATGGTGAGCCCCTGTCTGGCCAGGTTGCGGATTACCGCCAGCACCTCTCCTACCATGGTAGGATCAAGGGCGGAGGTCGGTTCGTCAAAGAGGATAATATCCAAAACGGCAGCTTTATGCAGCCATTGACAGCGGGTTTTGTCATCCATCCTGACAAGCCCGCTGTTTTTTTGTATGGTAGAAAACTCCCCCCATTTTATCCCATGCATGAAAAAGGATTAAAAACCCTCTGGAGACACGCATTTTCTTAAACAAGTATGATAGAATAAGATGACCTATAGCAAAAGGACTTTATTTTCAGGAGGTAGCCTATGCGTATCCAGTTGATCAGAAATGCCACCCTGCTGGTCCGCTTTGCGGACAAGGAATTTCTCATAGACCCTATGTTGGGGGAAAAGGGCTCACAAAAGCCTTTTCAAAGCTGCTCCAGGCCCGACCTGGCCAACCCTTTAGAAGACCTTCCCCTGCCTGCAGAGGAAATTATCAAAAGAACTGATGCTGTGATCATCACCCACCTCCACCGGGATCATTTTGACCGGGCTGCAGCCCGGATGCTGCCGAAAGACCTGCCGGTTTTTGTACAAAATGAAGAAGACGCTGAAAAAGTTAAGAAGTATGGTTTCAGGCAGCTTCATATACTTTCTGCTTCTCCTGACGGCAGTGAATTCGCCGGCATCCGGCTAATTAAAACCGAAGCCCGGCACAGCTGCGGGGAAATGGCCCGGCTCTGCGGTCCGGCCTGCGGCATCATTTTCTTACATCCTGAGGAAGAGACCCTCTATGTGACTGGCGATACGGTATGGTATGAAGAAGTTGCCGCCACTGTAGAATCTTACCAGCCCCAGGTTATAGCCGCCTGCTGCGGTAAGAACACGGTCGACGGCTATCCACCCTTAATTATGGGAGAAGAGGATATGCTCTGCCTGCACCAGGCAGCCCCCCAGGCCGCCTTGGTCGGAATCCACATGGAATCTCTCAACCATTGGGGCCTGTCCCGGCAGGACCTTTTGGCTTACGCCAGGAGTCATGGCTTTGCCGACCGGCTTTTCCTTCCCCGGAACGGCCAGGTCTGTCTTTTTTAAACTGGTCTGTGATTTTTAACCTAATCTGTTACTTTTAATCCAGTTTGTTATTTTTTTAAAGGATTTATCCTTTTAATCAGAATCAGTATCATGAAACTACATTAAAGTCCCATGGTCTGATACAGGATAAATTTCCATCTGAAAAGCAGAACACACAAGGAGAAGAAAAATGAAAAAATTAACCATCGGTTACTATGGCAACGGCAAAAGTACCAACCGCTACCACATTCCATTGCTGATGCGGCGGCAGGATAAAATCAAGGTCAAAACCATCTATGCCCGTAAAATAAGAGATGACTGGGCTAAATGGGAGGGAGTCCGGTATACAGAGGACGTATATGAACTTCTGGGAGACCCGGAGATTGATGTTGTCGTAATCACAACACCCCCGCATGTTCATTACCAGATTGCCAAGCAGGTGATTGAGGCAGGAAAAAATGTAGTCCTGGAAAAACCCTTTGTCCACAATGTAAGAAATGCCGAGACCCTCTTTGCCATGGCCCGGGAAAACGGTGTCATGCTCCAGTGCTACCAGAACCGCCGCTTTGACAGTGATTTCCTGACGACCCAGAAAGTCATAGAATCCGGCAGGCTGGGGGATCTGGCAGAGGTGGAGATGCACTATGACTACTACCGGCCGGAGGTGCCGGAAGGTGTAAATGGATACTCTAAAAAAGATTCCTATGTCTACAACCATGCCTGCCACACAGTAGACCAGGTCCTGTCCTACTTCGGAACTCCCGATGAATGCAGCTTCGATGTCCGTCAGCTTCTGGGACCGGGCCGGATGAATGACTATTTTGACCTGGACTTCTATTACAAGGAAGGTACAGACAAATATGATGTCATGCCCGGCGGACTCAAGGTTTCCGTGAAATCCAGCTATTTCCGCGTGAAAGAAAGGCCAAGCTTCGTGGTCTACGGGCGGCGGGGTATGTTTGTCAAGGCCGGTAAAGACAGACAGGAAGCAGACCTCAAAAAGTTCTATCTGCCGGACCATGATGATTTCGGTCTGGATCTGCCGGAGCATTACGGAACCCTCACCTACTATGATGACCAGGGCCACTATCACGAAGAAACCGTAGAGACCGTCTGCGGCGATAACGGCCGTTACTATGATTATCTCTATGAGACCATAATAAACGGAGCTCCACCTCTGGTGACCGAAGAGCAGACCATGACCCAGATGCAGATTCTGGAGCAGGCGACAAAGAATTTAAAATAATCTGTTTTTAACATTGATTCCAGATCGATAAAGGAGATGGCGTCTTGAATACACTGAAAATTAATAACCAATTGAAAATGCTTCTGCTCACCCTCCTCCTTGGAGCCTTCGCAGGAATTGTCATATGGTGCTTTCTGAAGGCCGTTTCTCTGGTCACCATCCTGATCTGGCAAGTCCTGCCTGAGAGGACAGGCTTTCAGTACCTGACTATTCTTCTGTGCACATTGGGTGGACTAGTCTGCGGTATCCTGCATAAGCTCTACGGCCTCTACCCGGAGGACCTGGCCCGGGTGATGGGCAAGATCAAAAAAGAAAAATACTATGATTACCGGCCCTTGCCAGCCATCCTGGCCTGCGCCTTCCTCCCCCTGGTTTTGGGGTCCAGTGTCGGTCCGGAGGCCGGGCTTACGGGCATCATAGCCGCCCTTTGCTACTGGGTAGGGGATAATGTAGCCTACGCAAAGGAAAACAGTGCCATTTACACGGAATTGGGAGAAGCCATCACCCTCGGTCACCTTTTCCACTCCCCTCTTTTCGGTATCCTGGCCGTGGAAGAGGATTCCCTTTTTACAGAAGACCCGTCACAAAAAGCCGGCTCTTCCCAGGCAGAAGGGGAAAAACCGGCCCTGTCAAAATCTTCCAAATTATTATATTACGGACTGTCCACAGCAGCCAGCTTTCTGGTAATCGGCACCCTAAACCAGGTCTTTGGCAAAGCCATGGCCGGCTTTCCCAGCTTCTCTGAAGTTTCTATCCAGCCCATGGATTATCTGCTGCTAGCCCTTTATATCCCGGCGGGATTACTGGCCTGGCTGGTCTTTGAATATGCAGAAAAGCTTACGAAAGCAGTCGCCTCCCACATCCCCATGGTCGTCAGCGGAGCCTTCTGCGGCCTGGTCATCAGAATCACCAGCCTCTTTATCCCCATGGTTCTTTTCTCCGGGGAAGAAGAGATGGCAGAACTGATGACAAGTTACGGAAGCTACGCCCCTCTCTTCCTGATCGGTATCTGTTTCCTCAAGCTTTGTATGACTGCCTTCTGCATCCAGTTTGGCCTTAGGGGAGGCCATTTCTTCCCTCTGATCTTTGCCTGTGTCTGCCTGGGTATGGGCCTGGCCATGCTGGTCTTCCCTGACCCCTCCAGCCATGTGGTCTTTGCCTCAGGAGCGGTCACTGCGGTAACCCTGGGAGCCCAGCTGAAAAAGCCCATCGCTGTTTCCCTGCTCCTTCTCATCTGCTTCCCGGCAAGACTCCTCTTCTGGATCTTCCTCTGCGCTGTCATCGGCGGAAGGATAGCCCGGCTGCTGACTCCTGGATTATCTGAAATAAAATGATGAAAACGATGTACCAACAGATAAACTGAGGCTGTCGCTCAAAAGCGGAGCCCCCGTTAACCTAGAACACTAATCTAGAACAGGAAAGAAGTCCTCAATACCAACAAACACAAACCATTGGATGTTGAGGACTTCTTTCTCTATCTACAAGAGTCTATCCGCTTCTGCAACATTTCTTTTTTACTTTCTGATATGATATCTACTCATTTACTGGTTTAATCAACCAGACCTGGAAGTTTTCATGGACTTCCCGGACCGGTTTTTAGCTGTCTTTGTCATTTCAGAATCTAGTCCCATACCTTAGAACATTATGCTCTGCCTGCATGACAAATGGGACAAGCCGGACAAATCCCTATACCAGGCAAAAAATCTTTCATGATACTGTTTTTTACAGAAAGTCGGCCATATCATCATCCGACAGGGTTTTTATTCCATTTTGACCAAGAATCTTTTCCGCTCCTTCCACATCGTCAACTCTGAAAACAACATAAGCGCTTCCATGAATGGCAGCCGTGAAAGCATAAACATACTCAATATTCACATCGGCCTTTTTCAGAACATCCAGGATCATCTTCAGGGAACCAGCCTGGTCATTCATTTTAACAACTACTACCGGAGTCTCCTTGATGATCGTATACTGGCCCAGTGCCTCCTTGGTTTTCTCAACATCAGAAACGATAATTCTAAGAATCCCAAAACTCTTGGTCTCCGCAACAGACAGGGCACGAATATTAACACCCGCTTCAGTAATTACCTCAACCGCGTTGCAAAGGGTGCCGGGCGTATTTTCAAGAAATGCGGATAACTGTGTGATTGCCATGATCATTCCTCCCTTTTACATGATATTTATTTACCAGATTTATTATTCATATATAACAGGATTACTATTCACCCATATCTGAATTACTATTTCATGAATAACAGAAATACAATTCACCTATAACAGAATTACTATTTACATATATCGGAATTACAATTCATCTATAACAGAATTGCAATACACCTATATCAGAATTACTATTCATGTAACTTACGTTTGTCAATTACCCGGACGGCCTTACCCTCTGAACGTTGAATGGTTTTGGGAGCCATGAGATGAATCCTGGGACTGATGCCCAGCATGGATTTCATGGCTGTCTTCAGATCCTGCTCTCTCTTCTGCATCTCTGAAATCTTATCCGAGAACATCTCTTTCGGGAATTCGATATATACATCAAAGGTATCCGTGTTGTTTACCCTGTCCACAACAATCTGATAATTGGGTGTATAGCCTGCATTAAGGAGGACTGTTTCAATCTGGCTTGGGAAGACATTCACACCACGGATTACCATCATATCGTCACTGCGACCCAGGGGTTTGGTCATCCTGACATGGGTCCTTCCACAGGGACATTTGTCGCGGGACAGGATACAGATATCCTTCGTCCGGTAACGGAGGAGGGGAAATCCTTCCTTGTCCAGGGATGTGAAAACCAGCTCTCCCTTTTCTCCCTCAGGAAGAACCTCGCCGGTCTCCGGATTAATTACTTCCACATAGAAATGGTCCTCGTTGATATGCATGCCCTTCTGGGCCTGGCATTCGTAGGCGACACCGGGACCGGAAATCTCTGTCAGCCCGTAGATATCATAGGCCTTGATCCCCAGACTCTTTTCGATGCTGCGGCGCATTTCCTCTGTCCAGGGTTCCGCCCCGAAAATGCCCGCTTTCAGTTTATTATCCTCAGGCTTGTATCCTCTCTCGGCCAAAGACTCTCCGATATATGCGGCATAGGAAGGTGTACAGCAGAGAATAGTCGCACCCATATCCATCATAAACTGGATCTGCCGGTCCGTATTCCCCGATGACATGGGCAGAGTAAGGCAGCCCACCTTATGGGAACCTCCGTGGAGGCCGAAGCCTCCTGTAAAGAGCCCGTAGCCATAGCATACCTGACAGATATCCTCGTCTGTCCCTCCTGCGGCAACGATAGCCCTGGCGCAGCATTCTTCCCACATATCCACATCCTTCTGGGTATAAAAGGCTACAACTCTCTTTCCCGTAGTACCGGAAGTAGAGTGAATCCGCACACAGTTCTTCAGGTCTGTCCCCAGAAGTCCGTGGGGATAAGAATCCCTCAGGTCATCCTTGGTCAGGAAGGGCAGTTTCTTTATATCCTCAATACTGCGGATGTCCTCCGGTCTGACTCCCTTCTGGTCCATCAGATTACGGTAATATGGCACACAGTCATAGACATGCTGTACCTGTTTCACTATTTTTTCATTCTGGATTTTTATGATGTCTTCCCTCGATGCCGTCTCAATCTCGGGCTGATAATATTTCCTCATATATTGCTCCTTTCCGGGATAAAATCCTACACCGATTTTATTGTTTTCTGTGAGTTTTGTCCAGTAAAACCAAAAAAATTTATAAATTCTTACCCTTCCAGAATACATTTCATGCTGTCATCACAACTCCTGCGGACAAACAGACAGCATCTTTATTAAAATATCAATATTTCAACTGGTATTTATATCTATTCTAAGTTAAAATACTTATAAGAATTTATTTCTATAAATATATCAGAAAATGGATCGCCTGCATTATAGACCTGAAAGGAAAAGGAGCATAAAAATGAGATGAAAAGGTTTATTTTAGAATTAAAAAAGGCCCGCCACGCCTATCTTTTTACCGCTCTCGGCATACTTTTGATCGTCTTTCCCAATCAGATCGGGGATGCTGCTCCTTATATTGTAGGGGCAGCTGCCTTATTATATGCTTTTGTTAATCTTTTAGTCTGTCTTAAATTCCCTGAGGCAGGTCTAAGCCTGGGAGACAGTGTAGTCAAAGCAGTGATCGGCCTGGTCTCCCTCATGCTGAAAGATAAAGCGATCTCCGTCCTGGGTGTGATCTGGGCGGTAGTATCCCTCCATGAAGTGGCTGATGAGATAGACGAGTATTATAAGACAAAAAATATCAGTCTCCTGAGTGTAGGAAGTATTATCGTAACCATAGTCTTTGCCGCCATGCTCATGATGGATCCTTTTGACCATTTCAATACCCATTTAAGGATCCTGGGGCTGGAGATGGTTGCGGCCAGCTTTATCCGTCGCAGACATATCTTCCATTAAATATTTCAGAAGCTTTTCTATTTTCTAATTTATTTATATGAACAAATCACTGACAATATATTATTAAAGGAGAAAATTTATGTATTCCTATGATCAAAGACAAAACAGAATAACCAAAAGTCTCTTCAGCATGATTATCGCCTTAAGTCTTATTTTTGGATTATTGTTTGAGTCTACTGCCATAAAGGCTGAGGCGGCACAAAAAAAAGCTACGCTTGAAGGTATAAAAGTATCTTTGAAAAAAGGAACCTGGGTCCGCTCAATAACTTCAGAAAAGGGAACCACATGGTATATAGTAAAAGGAAAAAAATCAAGAATTTTTGTGACTCCTACCTTTTCCAGACCTCTGTCAAAATACAGAATTTCAAACCAGTATAAATGTAACAAAAAAGGACGGAAAATTATCAAACTGTCTAAATCTGGTAAGTTTAAAGCAAATAAAACCGGTACAGTTAATATCACCATAACGACTAAGGTCAAAAAATCCAAAACAACTTATTATCAGAAAAAAAAGAGCAAGCTCAGAATTGTTGTAGTAAGTAAAGCAGCATTCATCAATTATTTCAGAAATAGAGAATCTGCCAGTAAAAACACAAGTCAGGAAACTACGAAAAAGACAGAGACCACTACTCTAAAACAGACTTCAGCTTCGGATAATTTAGGCACTGTCAGCATGGTAGTTCCTGGCTACTGGAAGACACACCTGAACAATAAGGTCTCCACTTTAAAGAATTTAGATGCGAAGATTGGAAACCATGGTTTTAGTTTTGTATTTATCACGGATCTTCATTGGAGGGATAATAATAAAACCAGTCCGACCTTAATCAAATACATAACAGAGCACACCTCCGTTAAGACTGTAATTGGAGGAGGGGATATTCTTAATGCGGAACCGACCGTTAACAGTGCGCTGAATGTCTTGAATTCCTGGGAGAATGCAGTCAAAGGGCTTGGCATGATCAACCTATATGGTAATCATGACAATAATTCAAACAAATCCAAATCACAATCAATATGGCTTGGATATAACAGATGGTATAATATCATGATGAAGCCCATTGAAAAAAGAGTAACCCAGTGGTCAGCTGATAAAAAAGACTTCTTTATTGATAATAAAAGCCAGAAAGTACGCATGATTTTCCTCAATACCGGCTTTGACAACGGGGCCTACCTTAAGTCCTCACAAACTGACTGGCTGGAAAAGGTCCTGCAAAATACAGAAAAAGGATGGAAAGTAATTCTATTCCAACACATTTGCTTTAATTTTACTACTAAAAAAGCAAATGTCCAGTTATCCCTGCATAATTCAGGATTACTGACAAAGAAAGCCATTGATAATCAATATTCAAAGATGAAGCAAAATGGAGTGGACTTTGTCGGTGTGATCTCAGGACATATACACAGAGATTATGCGTTTACAACTGACAAGGGTTATCCCTTCATCACGACAACTTGTGATGCCTCCGGAAATCAGGCGGCCAATTACGATTATCCAAATAGCGTAAGAAAAAAAGGAACCACTACAGAGCAGGCATTTGATGTCTACCATGTAGACACTGATGCCCGGAAGATTTATGTGACAAGAATTGGTGCCGGCAGTGACAGGCAACTCTCTTATTAATTGGTAGATGCAATGTAGTAAATATTCATCAAAGACAGCCAGACAGGCTGTCACAACAAGGGAGTTCCCATGAAAAAAGCGGTA
>DLBH01000067.1 GCA_002494165.1 Lachnospiraceae bacterium UBA7026
ATCGGACGAAGGCCTGCTTCAGGTCTTCTCTCATATCGATGACTGCCTGGCGGCTGGCATCGGCATAATTGGCCGGTCCAAACTTATCCTTGTAAGCAGCCTGCTTATAGGCGCAGATGATGCCCCGGCTGGAATTCACGATGGCGCCCAGGCCGTCCTCATTGAAGAAGGCCGCCAAGTCTTTTCCCTGACCTCCCTGGGCCCCGTAACCCGGTACCAGGATATAATTTTTAGGCATAACTTTCCTGAGAGCAGCACCCATCTCCGGGTAAGTAGCTCCCACCACTGCTCCCACGTAGGAATAGGTATCACCCATATGGGTCTGGCCCCACTCAGCCACTTTCTCAGCCACCAGCTCATAGACGGGCTTGCCGTCCACTTCCCTGTCCTGGAACTCGCCACTAGATGGATTGGAAGTCTTGACCAGGATGAAAATACCCTTATTTTCTTCCTTACAAATCTTAATAAAGGGCTTTACTCCGTCAGATCCCAGGTAGGGGTTGACAGTGACAAAGTCCTCTGTAAAAGGATGGAAGGTCCTGGATCCCACTTTAACCTGGCCCAAATGACCCACGGCGTAGGCTTCGGAGGTGGATCCGATATCTCCCCTCTTCACATCCCCGATGATTACAAGACCCTTGCTCTTGCAGTAATCGCAGGTTCTTTTAAAGGCTTCCATACCCGGAATACCGAACTGTTCATACATGGCCACCTGGGGCTTTACAGCCGGGATCAGGTCATAGGTCGCGTCGATGATTCCTTTGTTGAACTGCCAGATCGCCTCTGCCGCCGCGTCGAGAGTCTCGCCCCGGGAGGCGATGGCATCGGCCAGCAGCCCCTCAGGTAGATAGTCCAGTTTCGGATCAAGACCTACAACAATCGGCGCATCCTTCTCTTTGATATTTTTCACCAGCTGATTAATCATAATGTCCTCCATGATATTATGTCTGTTTTCGATTCATATAGAATGTCTCTTCTCTATAGGCGGGGAGAAGTTGTCCTCCCTCTACCACTCAAATGTGGTCCGGCTTCCTCCTGTTATATCAGGGCCGGCCTTCTCCTTTTATATCGGGGCAGGCTGGCACAAGACGCACAGGTCATATTCTAACATAGGCCTCTGGTCTTGTATACCTGGACTTGTCTTTTCCGGTCTCCTGACTTAGCCCCTGTAAACCACCTTGCCGTCGCAGATGGTATAGTAGATCCTGCCGAAAAGTCTCATACCCAGATAGGGGGAATTCTCAGACTTGGAAGCAAAATCTTCCACGGTCCGGTCTTCGTTGGGATCAAAGATAACCAGATCAGCCCTTTTGCCCGGTGCGATGTCGCCACAGTCAAAGCCATAAAGGCTGGCCGGATTCAGAGTCATTTTCTCCACCAGTTCCATGATGGTCAGGTGGCTCCGGTGAACCAGGAAGGTCAGGCCTACGGACAAGGCTGTCTCCAGACCGGTAATTCCGCTGGGTGCCTTGGCAAATTCCCTCTCCTTTTCTTCCGTGGAGTGGGGAGCGTGGTCTGTGGCAATCATATCAATGGTCCCATCGGCCAGCCCCTCTATAATCTTAACCCGGTCCCAGTCGGTCCTAAGGGGAGGGTTCATCTTGCATAAAGTACCGTAGGTGAGCACATCCTCCTCAGTCAGGGAGAAATGGTGGGGGGTTGCCTCTCCATAAACCCTGGCGCCTAAAGACTTGGCAAAACGGATCAGATCCACAGTCCTGCCCGATGAGATATGCTGGATATCCACCTTGGCCCCCGTATCAAGGGCCAGCATGATATCCCTGGCCACCATGACCTCCTCGGAAACTGCCGGTGCCCCGCCCAGACCCAGCTGGTCTGAAACATAACCTTTATTGATCCCGTTAAGCTCATTGAGACTGGGATCCTCCTCGTGAAGGGAGATGGGCAGATCAAGCTTTCTTGCCGCCTCCATGGCCCGGCGTATCAGGCCTGAATCCGTCAGAGGCAGGCCGTCATCGGAAAAACCGCAGGCTCCGTGGGCAGCCAGGTCTTCAAAATCCACCAGTTCTTTACCGGCAAAGCCCTTGCTCACGGCGGCTACCTGGTGAACATGGATGGGCAGGGAGGCTGCCCTGGAAAGAATGTCGTCAAGGACCTCCGTATTGTCCACCACAGGCCTGGTGTTGGCCATGCAGACTACGGTGGTATAACCTCCGGCTGCCGCTGCCCGGCTGCCGGTTTCCAGATCTTCTTTATAGGTAAAACCCGGATCGCGGAAATGAACATGTACATCCACAAGACCCGGAGCGACAATACAGCCCCTGGCATCCAGGTAATCAACAGGCTCTTCTGTATCCACGGGACAGTCTTTGCCATAGCCGGCAATCCGCCCGTCCCTGACCCAAAGGTCTGTCACCAGGTCCATTTCTGTGGCCGGGTTAATCACCCTGCCGTTTCTGATACAAAGCATAGGCATCCTCCTCTCTTCCGGTCATATCTGATACTATCATACGATGCAAGTTTTCATGGGTATATGGCCCGGCCCCGGACCATGCCATAGGAGACCATCCCAGGTCTTTGGCAAAACGGAACCAGCCCAGACCCACGGCAAAATGGAACTACCCCAGGCTCATGGCAAATCGGAACTGGCCCAGACCCACGGCAAAAAACGAAAGCCCTATTCGTGCTGGAAGGGTTTGTTGAGATCAAAAGTTCCCTCCAGACAGAACCGTCCGTCTAAAATAATGGGTACGGTCACCCGGTCCGCCGTCACAGCCACCACCCGGTCCAGCTCTTCATAGGGAATAGTGATATCCGTATGGCAGTTAAAATAAGCCTTTTTGGGTTCAGTATCCCTCTTTAAAGAGAAATCATTTTCCCTGGCAATGATTTCTTTTCCGTCAGGATTAAATACCTTCATGTCTTCACTGTATGCATAGCAGCTGTCCCCCACTGCAATATGGGGTCCCATCTTTTCCGCAATCAGGATGGGCAGCTTCCTCATAATGTCATATCTGGAGGCAGCTACATAGGCTGTAGTATTGGTGCCAATGGCAAACTCTCCCATGGGAAGGGACTCCCTCCCGAAGAAAAGATTATTTTTAATAAATTTCCTGCCCATCTCCGGGTCCTTGAAATTAGTACAGCTGTAATCTGTCACAATGCCATCCTCGAAGGTTAATCTCAGATCTTTATAACAGATCCCACTGAGAAAGACCTCGGTCACATGAAACAGGCCGCTGGTTCCGGTCAGTTTAGGTGTGGTAAAAACCTCACCCACCGGGATATTCACATCGGCCAGACAGTTTTCAAACTTGGTCTGGGAAGCCGGGTCTGTCAGATCCTGCAGGCTGACCGTCAGATTAGTCATATTTTTGCCCCTGCCCATCAGCTTGACGCTGACCGCCGAATCAAGAACATCAATCATCCGCTGCTGGATGGCCTGGTAGAGGTCATTGTCCTGGATATTGACCTGATGGATCTGGTCGAATATCTCCGGGTAAGCCTCCCCGATGGAAGGAAGCGGATAGGCGATGATGGTAAAGCTGCGCTCCTCCTGGTTGATAAACTCATTCATTAGACTGTTGGCCAGTCCGGTATACTGGATCACCAGGTCCTCCTGCCTCTCACTCAGGCGGTAAGCTTCAGGAGTGTTGACAGGCTCAAAAGGCTCCTGGCCGAAGGCTTCCAAACAAGCCGGGCCGGCAAAGCCCCGGGCCTGGTCTTCATATTTCTCGTAGGCCTTCCTCATACAGGTCAGTTTACGGTCAATCATCCGCTTGTCCAGGTAGACTGCGCTGTCAAACCTGTGGTCATACATATACTGGGGATTGGGATTTGTGGAAATATAACCAATCCTTGCATTTCTTTTCCTATTAAATACACTGCGGGCTTCGGGATAAAATATTACCTTAAGTCCCAGAAGTTCAAACTGCTGGACCACCTCCCGGATTACTCTCTCAAAGCCTATAGGATAGCGGATATTGACAGAAGTCTTCTTTGCCAGATCCACATTCTTGTTTGCAAAGCCCCGGCAGTAGCCCTCGGTAAAGGTACTGGCAATCTCCTGGATCTTGAGCAGGGGCAGGCTGTTCAGATGGGCAGCAGTGCCGATCTCATCCTGGGAAATGTAGTCACCGTAACTGTAGAGATAGCGGAGGTCGCAAAGATCCGCCCCCATGATGATATCCCTGGCAAAGGTCAGGTCCGGGTCCAGCAGCTGACGTACACGGCAGCCTGCCCACACATCGGCATAATCATGGTAGAACCAGTAGATGACATCCCTGACCTTCTTGTAGACCGGGATATCCTGTTCAAAAATCCCATAGATCTCCTGGAAAAGTTCATATAATATCGTAGTTCTCTCCAGGTCCTCCTGGAAAATATAAGACCGCAGTCCCCTCAGTTCAGTATATAAAAAACTCAGAATACGCCCGAATTCCTCACCCAGAACCCTGACCGCATAGGCCGGGCTGGCGTAGGATTGTTCATAATTCTGAGGTGAAATATCCCTGTAAAAGTCCTCATTTTCCCGGCTGATCTCCTCGAGACTTCTCCGGAAAAAGACGCCGCTGCTGATCTCTTCATAGCGGTCAGTGCAGCTGTTAAGAAAATTCGCAGTCCTGGTAAAAAAATCTGCGAAATGTTCAGGAAGTCCGGGAGCGCCCTCTGAGGCAATCTGCCGGATTCTTGATGAAACCAGCAGAAATCTCTCCTTTAATTCCTTTTCATATTCTTCATTAATCCATTTATTTTTCATATAAAGTATAGTCCTTTCAACTCTGTCTGATGATCAGGGTCTTCAGGGAACAGCAGGTCCCGGACCAGCCCTCCGCAAAGGCTGGCAGTTAAAAACAAGGAACCTTTTCCTGCTATAATATAATCAGCACGATACCAAGCAGGATGACAAAAATATTAACACAGATGCCGGGAACCTTAAAACGCTGATTGGTCTTGACATCATCGTAACTCAGAATACCCCAGGCCAGTCCGAAGACCGCCGCCAGCAGGAATAGACAGCCGGCCAGTCCGGCCCCGATTCCCAGCTCTCCACCCGAGATAATGGCCATGACAAGCATTATTACAAAGCCGGTCAGGGCCGCCAGGCCCACACTCAGGGAGAGGATGGCATTCCTGGACACCCTTTTCTCTGAAAAAGAGATGCCTCTTCCGGTCATCCTCCATATACTGCCCCCGTAGCCGCCGCGGCTGCCAAGGGATTCAAAAAAGTTACTGAAGAGCAGGTATCCCAGCCAGCCAACCATGCCGCCGGCCGTATTGAGGATCAGGTCGTCCACGTCAAAAACACCGACCATGAAGATCAGCTGGGTCAGTTCAATAGCAAGGGAGAATAAAAAGGTAAAGGCCAGGATATGGTACCAGCCTGTCTCCCTGGTCCGGAACATGGGGATCAGGAAACCGAAGGGGGCAAACACAAGAATATTACCCAGAAGATTCAGCAGGAAGGCCCCCAAGGACATGCTTTGCCTGTAAGTGATAAATCGCCGGATTTCCAGGAAAGGTGTCAGATTATAGCGGAAATTCATATAGCCGTCCGCCCTGCCCAGCCTGTCTGAAAAAAGGACAAAATACAGAATGATACCGGCATACAAAACCAGCAGTATCAGGCTCCATGTGCTTATTTTCTTTCTCTGTTCATCCATATCCACCGAACTCCTTGCTCTTCCTCAGGTCCTTTTTTTGAGAAAGCAGGACCCGGATAACCAGTTCCTGCCCTCCTCCTGTCCCCGGGACTTATGACCGCCTCCCGGGCAGTCCCCGTCCGGGGACGGACATCAGATCATAATATTCTTCTTCATGGACAGAGCTTTGGCCCCACACAGGATGGACAGAACTCCTGCCGCGATACCCATGACTGTCACAATAATGCCAATAACAATTCCTGCCACACCAACTGTGCCAAGTCCATTATAAATCTTCTCGTTCATAAAACTCTCCCTGTCTACCTTGCGCCATACTTCTCATAATAGGCATCGATGGCTTTCTTCAGTTCATCATCAATGATTACCTTGCCCTTGTAGGGCTTATTATAGAGATGATCAACCACCTCTTCCATGGTGACAATGGCTGTTGTCTTCATGCCATACTCCTGGCTGATCTCAGCCAGGGCGCTCTTTTCTCCCTGGCCCCTCTCCATCCGGTCCACAGACACTACCAGACCAAGTACATCCACCTGACCCTGGGCCTTAAGAATAGGCATGGTCTCCTTGATGGAGGTGCCCGCTGTTGTCACATCCTCGATGATAATGACCCGGTCACCGTCAGCCAGAGGACTTCCGAGAAGGATGCCCTTATCTCCATGGTCTTTCACTTCCTTACGATTACTGCAGTAGCGGATATCCTTATCATACTTCTCCGCTATGGCAGAGGTTGTTGCAACGCTCAGGGGAATACCCTTGTAGGCAGGTCCAAAAAGAACATCAAAATCCAAGCCGAAAATATCCTTGATCGCCTGAGCATAATAACCGCCTAAAGTCCTCAGCTGGGAGCCGGTGCGGTAAAATCCGGTATTGACAAAGAAGGGAGTCTTTCTGCCGCTTTTTGTCACAAAGTCGCCAAATTTAAGTACACTGCAGTCGATCATAAACTCTATAAAATCTTTCTTATACTGTTCCATATCCCTATCCTTCCCGTTAAAGGCACTGTTTCCCTGCTGCAAGCTCCGGAACCGGACCAAACCGTACCGGAATGTCCCTGACCGGTCACCGTGACCAGTTTCCGGAACCAGACCCTCTCCGGATCATCCTGTAAGCAGACACAATCCGGAATGAAATCGTTCTATATTCTAACATAATCCGAAAGCAAATTCTATATACAGCCGATAATTTCATGAATATCCACAATATTGTAGGCCTCCATATAGGATTTTATGCCTTCTAGAACATCCATGGTAGCCCCGGGATTATGGAAATTGGCAGTTCCCACAGCAACCATGCTGGCTCCGGCCATCATCATCTCTATGGCATCCTCCCCTGTGGATATGCCGCCCATGCCTATAATGGGCAGGCTGCAGGCCTTGTGGACCTGGTAGACCATTCTGACAGCCACCGGGTGGATGGCCGGGCCGGACAGACCACCTGTCCCATTAGCCAGAAGGAGCCTGCGCCGGTGGATATCGATCTTCATACCCGTGATGGTATTAATCAGGGAGAGGGCGTCACTGCCTGCGGCCTCCGCCGCCCTTGCCATCTCCGTAATGTCGGTCACATTGGGGCTCAGTTTCATGACTACCGGTTGTCTGGCCTTCTTTTTTATCTCTTTGGTAATCTCAAAGAGGGCATCCGGATTCTGTCCGAAGGCGATGCCTCCCGCCTTTACGTTAGGACATGACACATTAATCTCTAAAAGATCCACAGGCTCATCGGAAAGACGTTCCACCACTTCCACATAATCCGCTATGGTCCTGCCGCAGACATTGACGATGATGGAGGCTCCCTTCTCTTTGAGATGGGGAATGTCCCTCTTGCAGAAGAGGTCTATTCCCGGATTCTGCAGGCCGACCGCATTGAGCATGCCGGAGCAGGTCTCAGCCAGCCTGGGTGTGGGATTACCGGCCCAGGGGACATTGGCCACTCCCTTGGTGGTCACGGCTCCCAGGGCTGCCAGGTCGACAAAGGCCTCGTACTCAGCACCGGATCCAAAGGTTCCCGAGGCTGTCGTCACGGGATTCTTAAAAGATTTTCCAG
Organism: Lachnospiraceae bacterium UBA7026; assembly: GCA_002494165.1. GTDB lineage: Bacteria > Bacillota > Clostridia > Lachnospirales > Lachnospiraceae > Anaerobutyricum. The sequence continues at coordinate 7,668 of DLBH01000067.1, forward strand.
CTATCTCTACCTGAAGCTTCATGGGAACACAACCTCCTTCGCGTCAAAGACCGGACCATCCTTGCAGACCCGGCTGTTATTAACATTTGTGTGATGGTTCTTCTCTTTGGTCTGGCAGATACATCCCAGGCAGGCGCCAATGCCGCAGGCCATACGCTCCTCCAGGGATATCTGGGCCTCTATTCCCTGCCGGGCGGCATAATCCGCCACCGCCTTCAGCATGGGCATGGGACCACAGGCATAGATGATCCCACCCTCCACTTTCTTTTCCCGGATCGCGTCAATAACCGTTCCTTTGACACCGGTCATGCCGTCCTCTGAGGCCACTGCCACCGGAGCAATCTTGGCAAATTCTTCCAGAAGAAAGGGCTCGTCCCTGTAACCCAGGACACAGGTCTTCCTGCCGGAGATGGCCCTGGCCAGTTCCAGCATGGGAGGAATACCGATTCCGCCTCCAATCAATATGGCCGGTTTATCCTTTATGGTAAATCCATGGCCCAGAGGTCCCATAAGGTCCAGAATGTCTCCAGTCTTTAATTCCGAGAACTCTTTTGTCCCCGCTCCTGCCACCCGGTAGACAAGCCGGAGATTCCCCTTTTCTTTGTCGATACCACAAATACTGATGGGCCTGGGAAGCAGCCTGGTTTCATTTCTACAATAAAGGTTCAGAAACTGTCCGGGTTCCGCCAGACTGGCGGCTCCGGGGCAGCGCAGGGACATATCGAAAATCCCCTCCGCGATCCTTTTCTGGCTGATAATCACTGCTTTTTCTTTCACAGGGTTCATCCTCAGTCTCCTTTCACATATTAGTCTTATCCTACATCCTAACACAAGTTATCTTATCAAGTAAATGCATAGTCCAGCAAATTCTTTTCCAGCAGATAGGAAAGATGAAAGATTCTGGCCCTGCCATCTCTGTCAAAACGGATTTTGATCTTTCCCTCCTGGCAGTAGACTACCGTTCCCACTCCTAAATGCCTGTGCCTTACCCGGACCCCTTCCCTGAGTCTGGACTGGTCATAGCGGACCTCGCCGATATATCGGGATACCCTGACCTCTTTCTGGTAGAGCTCTTTTACCGCATAGAGGAAAAGATAAGTCTTTGCCCTGGTGACCGCTACATAGTAGAGGCGTCGTTCTTCCTCCAGGTCAGCCTCCTTCACCGCCTTTTTGTGGGGGGTAACCCCTTCGTTGGAATCTATGACAAAAACCACTTCATACTCAAGTCCCTTGGAGCTGTGCATGGTAGTCAGGGTGATTCCCTTCTTATTACCCTTGTTTTTCCTGGCCTGCCTTTCCAGTTCCTGCCCATATTCCTCTATATAGGCAAACCATTCCTCATAACTGTGGTAGTCTCTGGCACTCTCCGTAATCTCGTCCAGGACTTCCAGCAGGTTATCCAGGTTCATATTCCTCATGGAGACATACTCGGCCAGATAGTCCTCGTAGCCTATGCCCTTGCGGATGTAACAGATGGCCTCATAGGGTTCCATGGCCGAGAGCAGGGTCAGGTCCATCTCCAGTTTGTCAATTTTTTCGAAAAGCCATTTTTTCCCATAGGCCTGTTTTTTCAAACTCTGAAAGGACACGGTCTGCTGGTCCAGCATGTTTCTGGAAATGTAGCGCTTGGGCCTGTTCATAATCTGCAGGAAAAGTCCCCGGTCCATGTCGCCCAGAGCCAGGCGGATATAAGCCAGAATATTACGGCTGATCCAATGGTCAAAAATATTGGGGATCATATCTCTCATCTGGAAAGGAATATTGAACTCCAGAAGCCGGCCCACCAGCTGCCTGGGCTGAGTGTTGGTCCGGTAAATGACGGCCATCTCTTCAAGAGGAATGCCCTTAGCCTGGTAAAAAGCCAGGGCACGGAGGATATCCTGGCACTCCTCATGGACATTTTCAAAGAGTTTGAAGCTGACCGGGACCCTGGACCCCCTCATGGCTGTAATCTCCTTGTCAAACCTTTTGGTGTTATGAAGAATTAAGTTGCGGGCACTGTCCACAATCTCTGAGCTGGACCGGTAATTCACATTGAGGACCACTCTCCTGGCCCGGGGAAAATCCTTCTGAAAACCCAGCATAATCTCCGGCCTGGCTCCCCGGAAGCGGTAGATGGACTGGTCATCATCCCCCACGATGAAAAGGTTCTGGTCCCGGCCGGTCAGCATTTTCACGATCTCGTACTGGACCCGGTTGATGTCCTGGAATTCATCAATGAGGATATAGCGGTATTTCTGCTGCCACATGGCCCGGATATCCTCCCGGTTTTTGAGCAGGTCATGGCAGAATACCAGCATATCGTCAAAATCTATCAGATTGTCACGGCGGAGACTCTGGTCATAGCCCTGGCAGAGGCGGGTGAAGATCTCATCGGAACAGGTCCCGCTGTGAAAATATTCAATGGCTATCATCTCACCTTTTACATAGCTGATCTCGTTCAGTATATTACTGATGAATTCATTCTCATCCTCCATCTCCAGATCCAGACTCTGGGCCATATCCCTGATATAACGTCTCCTGCTCTCCTCCCGGACAATGCTGGCCCCGCTGTAATGGTAGGCATAGCGGAGTATCATGAAAAATACAGAGTGAAAGGTTCCAAAAGTCACTCCTGCGTCCTTCATGCCTTCAAACTGCTCAAATCTTTTCTTCATCTCTGCCGCTGCAGCCCGGGTAAAGGTGATCACCAGAATATTAGCGGGATTGATACCCATCTGCTCAATCAGAAAACGGATTCTCCAGGTGATCACCAGGGTCTTGCCTGACCCCGGTCCCGCCAGGACCATGGCCGGCCCCTGGCCGTGCATGATTGCTTCTTTTTGTCGGTCATTAAAATGCTGGTCCATCTATAATCCTTCCATTATAAATATAAATCATATGCCTATAAATTATATGCCCCGGTAAACGTCAGCTACAATATACATTTTCCACTACCCGGTGGACATCTATTCTCTTAAACATTTTCCATTGCCCTCAATGGACATCTGCTGTCATAAACATTTCCCATTGCCCTCAGTGGACATCTGTTTTCATAAACATTTCCATTACCCTCAGTGGACATCTGCTGTCATAAACTTTTCCATTGCCCTCAATGGACATCTGCTGTCATAAACTTTTCCATTGCCCTCAACGGACATCTGCTGTCATAAACATTTCCATTTTACCCATCCCGGACAAAATATTCAACCATTTCTCTGCCGCAGGCTTCCCTGAAAAAAAGCCGGAATCAAAAATAGACCGGGAAGATAACATGAAAAAAGGATGCCCCGAAGAACATCCTTTTGTCTATACAAAATGAAATTGTACACTTTAATTATTTTGCTACAGATTTGAGGTACTTCTTAACCTCTGCCTCTGTTGCAAGAGTAAGAGCATGTTTTGCTACCTTCTTGGCCTCATCCATAGTCCATGCAGAGATGGTCTTTCTGGTTCTGAGGATAGATGTAGCACTCACGCTGAACTCATCCATGCCGAATGCAAGCAGCAGTGGTGTCAGCAGCGGATCGGCGGCTGCCTCTCCACACATACCTACCATAGCACCGCCGGCCTTACCAGCCTTGATTACTCTCTCGATGGCACGGATTACAGCCGGGTTGTAAGCGGAGTAGAGATAAGCTACGTCCGGATTACCACGGTCTGCACACATGGTGTAACCGGTCAGGTCGTTAGTACCGATAGAGAAGAAATCTGCCTCCTTGGCAAATACGTCTGCCATGAGAGCGGATGCAGGTGTCTCAATCATGATACCAACCTGGATATCCTTGTCGTAAGGAATCTCTTTCTTATCGAACTCATACATAATGTCGTTGAGGATTGTCTTAACCTGACGAAGCTCGTCAACGCAGGTAACCATGGGAACCATGATCTTGATATCGCCGTAAGCGGAAGCACGAAGAAGGGCTCTCAGCTGCGGACGGTAAATGTCATCAACTCTGTTAAGACAGAGACGAACAGCACGGTAGCCAAGGAAGGGGTTCTCCTCCTTAGGCAGCTGAAGGTAAGGAATCTCCTTATCTCCACCTACATCCAGGGTACGGATGATAACCGGCTTGTCACCGAGTGTCTCGGCAACTTTCTTATAAGCCTCAAACTGCTCCTGCTCTGTAGGAATGGCAGGACGGTCCATAAAGAGGAACTCTGTACGGAAAAGTCCGATACCTTCGCCATCACACTCTACAACCTGCTCAGCATCCTTGGGCTTACCAATGTTGGCACAAAGCTCAACCTTGTGGCCGTCAGCAGTCTCTGTGGGCTTGCCAACGAAAAGCTGAAGGGCAGCCTTCTCCTCGAGGAAGACTTTCTTCTTCTCTTCATATGTAGCAACAACAGCCTCATCAGGATCAGCCACTACAGCACCTGTAGATCCGTCGAGAACAACCTTCTGGCCATTAGCAAGTCTGGAAGCGATGCCCTCGATACTGAGGACTGCAGGAATCTCAAGAGCTCTTGCCAGGATAGCGGAATGTGATGTCTTTCCACCGATCTCTGTCAGGATACCTTCTACGTTAGCAGGGTTGATACCTGCTGTCATGGACGGGGTCAAATCTTCAGCCACAAGGATGGTTCCTTCCGGAAGGAGACCGAGATCAATATCCTCAACGCCAAGAAGGTTCTTTAAAAGCCTGGTCTTGATATCATTGACATCTGTTGCCCTCTGCTGGAACATGGGATCATCGAGGGAAGCAAACAGAGTAGCATACTTTTCGCAGATCTCTTCTACAGCCTGCTCTGCACACTTGTGCTCTTTGCTAATCTCTTCCTCCATCTCACCGGTCATGGCCGGATCCATGAGCAGAAGCATATGACCTTCAAGAATCTCTGCTTCCTTCTCACCGACACGCTTCTTCATATCTGCAGCCATGTCGGAAGTCTGGGAGATCGTCTTGTCAAGACCTTCCTGAAGGCGGGCAACCTCAGATTCAGGATTGCTGATCTTAACTCTTTTGTACTCAAGAGACGGCTCTTTAACTACTACAACGGTACCGATTCCGATACCTGCAGAAGCGCCGATACCATTAAACTTTAAACTCATATTAATCCCCTTAATAAATGTTAGTGCTTAAATTACTCGCCTAAGCCGGACTCGATCAGCTCGATAGCTGCCTTAAGTGCTTCTTCCTCGTCCGGTCCGTCACACTGTACTTCGATCTCAGAACCACACTTGATGCAAGCGCCGATGATATTCAGAAGGCTCTTACCATTTGTGCTTTTTCCGTTGAAGATCAGGTTAACATCACTCTGGTATTTTGCAACACCCTTAGCGAAAACGCCTGCCGGTCTCATGTGAAGTCCCTGTGGATTGTTAATAGTAATTTTCTGTGATACCATAGCTATTACTCCTTTTCTTTAATTAGTACATCAATAAAAATCCTCTCTAAAGAAAACATGCTGTCATGTACCACATTGTACCAGGTTAGTATTATATCTATTGGCACATATGGTCTAGCAAAATACACAAAAAGCAATTACCCTTTTTGTGAAATTTGTGCGATTCTACATTAGCGCCCTTTCTTTAGCTTCAAATAGTTTAACATTTTTTATATACACTGTCAATATAACCAGGTCTGTCTTCGTTAAAAAAAGCCGCCTTTCACCCGCCCTGAAACAAGTCTGAGAACATGAAAAAGCCCTGCAAAAGACACTTTGCAGGGCTGGTGTTTCACTGTTGTTCCTGGACCCGGGTAGCCAGAAAGGCGTACTCCTTCTGTCCTTTTTCATCCTCAGGATAAAGGCTGACATACTCTGCGGCCGTACTGCAGGCAGACTCATAATCCTGCTCTTTTTCATAAACGACAATCTTACAGAAAAGGAAGTCGGCCGCCCGGTCTCCCCCTTCACTGATTCCTCTTTCGGCAAAACTAATGGCAGACTGGTAATTACCCACATCAAGGCAGAGCTGACATAGTCTTTTTAAAAAGTCCAGGTCTCCGGTCTTCTCATAACCAAGTTCGTAATTATCCAGGGCCGCCTGGTAGTAGTCCATGGAACTGTCAGAGGCCTGGCCTGCAGCCGTCAGGCACTCGCCCTTCAAGATATAGTAAGATACCTTCCCGGGATTGTCATCGATCATCTGGTCATAGAGCTCAGAGGCCTTATCATATTCCTGGAAAAGGTAATAGCTCTCTGCCAGATAACATCTCATATCCGCGTCAATCTCCTCAGAAAAGATATCCTTGCCTTCGAGAGCCTCCTCTAAAAGGCGGATGGACTGGGCATAGTCTTCATCCTTGAAATACTGGATGGCCTCCTCCCGCTTCGCTTCCTTATTATTGTAATGACGGTACTGGAAAAAAACAAATATGCCTTCTGCCAGCAGCAGTACTAAAAGGGATCTGATTATAATCTTAAACATACAGTAACCTCCCCTGGGGAACGCTTTGAAAAAAGGCTGCCACCGGCAGGTGACAGCCCGACATTACACATACTGCTGGTCCGATTACTTTCTTAAGCCCAGCTGCTCAATCAGAGTTCTGTAACGATTGATATCTTTATTCCTTAAGTAAGCGAGAAGGTTTCTTCTCTGACCAACCATCTTCAGAAGTCCTCTTCTGGAATGATGATCCTTGGGATTAGCCTTGAAATGTGTCTGAAGGTCATTAATCCTGGCTGTGAGAATCGCTACCTGTACCTCAGGTGAACCTGTGTCACCCTCAGTCTTACCAAACTTTGCAATCAGTTCCTGCTTCTGCTCTTTTGTAATCATGTTTCATTCCTCCTGTAATAAATATTACCTTTACGAAGGTAGGGTCGGAGTATCCCTGCCCTGGTAAAGGGTAAGTTTAAAGCAATTAGTAGTTTAGCACAAAGGCTCTTTTTTGTAAAGAAGATTCCAAAAAAGCTTACAAAACCTGGGGCTAAGGGCCCCACTGCCGGCCCATGAGCTAAAGGCTGCCGCTGCCAGTCCTGAAGCTAGAGGGTACCCGCTGCCAGCCCCAGCCGGTCATCCGGTCTTTCCATACTTTACCGGCCAAACTTTTTAAGGAGTCCCTCAAAGTAATCGGGCAGGGGTGCCTCAAACTCCATGTAGCGGCCGGTTCCCGGATGGACAAAGCCCAGCACCCTGGCATGAAGACACTGCCCCTGGAGCCGGATGCGTCCCTGGGAAGATCCGTATACCTCATCTCCCAGCAGGGGATGACCAATGGATGCCATATGGACCCGGATCTGGTGGGTCCTGCCGGTCTCCAGCTGACACTGGATATGGTTGTACTGGTGGTTCAGATGGCTGAGCACCCGGTAGTGGGTCACTGCCCTTTTGCCATTTTTCACATTTACGGCCATCTTCTTGCGGTCAGCAGGACTCCGGCCTATGGGCTTATCGATGGTCCCCTGGTCCTCCCGCAGATTATTACAGACGATAGCCTCATATTTCCTGGTGATAGTGTGTTCTTTTAACTGGAGGGCCAGGCTCTGGTGGGCCCGGTCATTTTTACAGACCACCAGAATCCCTGTGGTATCCTTGTCGATCCGGTGGACTATGCCGGGTCTCAACACCCCATTAATTCCTGACAGGCCGTCCCGGCAGTGGTAAAGGAGGCCGTTAACCAGGGTCCCGCTGTAGCGGCCTGGACAGGGGTGGACCACCATGTCCTTGCCCTTGTTGATCAAAATCAGGTCCTGGTCCTCATAGACGATATCCAAAGGGATGTCTTCCGGCAGGACTGCCAGTTCCTCTAAAGAAGGCACAGTCAGAACGACCTGGTCGTCGGCCTGCAGACGGAGGGAGGGCTTGCCTGCTTTTCCGTTACAGCTGGCCCTGCCTTCCTTCATGAGCTTCTGGATGTAGGACCGGGAATGGTCCTTCAGCTCAGTGGCCAGGAAGCGGTCAAACCGTATCCCGTCGCAGTCAGCGGGAACAGTATATTGATATAGCTGGTCTGTCTCACTCATTCTTCTTCTCTCCAGACTTAGATAATATGGCGTCGAGCTCATCCCCTTTATAATAGAAAAGGATCAGGCCGGCCATGGCAAAGGCCGATGTGGTCACATAGATATCCGCCACGTTAAATACGGGAAAGTCAATCAGTTTAAAATAGATGAAATCCACTACATAGAGGCGCAGGCAGCGGTCGATCATATTACCCGCCGCTCCGGCGATTATCAGATAGCCGCACAATCTCAGAGGCAGAAAATGCCTGGTCCCCGGAATCCGGTAAAGAAGCCAGGCTACTCCTGCCAGAATCAGGACTGTTATGAGCAGAAAAAACCACTGTCTGTTTTGAAGAATACCAAAGGCCGCCCCCCGGTTCTCCACATAGAGGAGTTCCAGAACATCTTTAATGATGACTATGGGTCCATTGATCCGCAGGTCTTTTACGGCCCAGATCTTGGTCAGCTGGTCTAAGGCCACCATGACCAGGATGGCCGGCAGGGCCTGGCAGACCCTGGTTTTATGGTCTTTGACGACTTCTGTCTTCTTTAGTTCCATACTTTCTTCTATCTCCTTTAACTAACCTTCCAGTTCCTGGTCAAACTTCCTCAGCCTATGTCAGGCCTTCGGCTCTTAAATACTTCTTCAGCCTATGTCAGGCCTTCCGGCTATTAAATGCTTCTTCAGCTTTTGGCAGACCTTCCGGCTATTAAATGCTTCTTCAGCCTATGTCAGGCCTTCCGGCTATTAAATACTTCTTCAGCTTTTGCCAGGCTTTATGCTCTCCCTGATCCGGCCAGCCGGATCAGGGTCTGTAAGCCCGGAAGCTGGCTTTCATCTCTTCTTGGGAAACATCCCTGTGGATACCCGCCCGGCCCATCTGGTCCAGCAGGATAAACTTGATCAGGCCATGCTCCATCTTTTTATCATGCCGGGTCTCCTCCAGGATCCTGTCCACACTGACCTGGTCAGGCAGGGCAGGGAAATCAAAATAATCAAAAAGCTCCCGAATCTCCTGGTAGTCCTGGTCACTGATGTAGGACCGGGCCCGGGAAATCTCAGCAGCCAATGTGGCCCCGATTCCCACGCATTCCCCGTGGGTCAGCTGGAAATCCATCAGCTTCTCCACAGAATGGCCAAAGGTATGACCAAAGTTAAGAAGAGCTCTTATCCCCTGCTCCTTGGGATCCTTCTCAACCACTGCCCTCTTGATCCGGCAGCTGCCCTCCACCATGGAAGCCATAACTTCCGGATCCCTGGCGGCAATCTCTTTCCGGTGATCCCAGATCCAGTGATAATAGTCCAGGTCACAGATCAGGCCATGCTTGATGACCTCACCCAGCCCACTGTGATACTGTCTGTCTGACAGGGTCCGTAAAGTATCGATATTGATGTAGACCAGCTTGGGCATATAGAATGCTCCTACCATATTTTTGTGGGCGTCAAAATCCACACCGGTCTTGCCACCTATGCTGCTGTCAACCTGGGCCAGGAGACTGGTGGGCACCTGGACGAAATCAATTCCTCTCAGATAGCTGGAGGCCGCGAAACCGGTCAGGTCGCCGGTAACTCCACCGCCAAGAGCCAGGAGCAGATCTTTCCGGTCAAATTCATGTTCTATGAGGAAGCGGTAAAGGTCTTCCACCGTCCTCAGATTCTTATTGGCTTCTCCATGAGGGAAAACAAATGTTTTAAGACTGGCACATTGGGGTAAAAGGAGACTCTCTACTTCCTGCAGGTAGTAGCCGGCAACCCGGTCCTCGGTGACGATGCAGACTTTTTTCCTCCCCAGATCCAAAAACTGAAGCTGACGGGCCAGGTCGCCAAAGCCCTGCTCAATTACGATATCGTAAACATGTTTCCCTTCGGCACTGACCTTGAGCCGTTTCATTTCCATAATTATATCCTCACATTCTCATTCTATTCCCGGCAGCTTTTCCAAGGGGCAAGCCTGAGAAAATCATTTCCTGTATATTTCCCTCTATAATTTCCCCTAATATGTATAGAAGAAGTAATCGCTTCAAACCAGGTTTTCTCCCTGGATGGTCATAATCCGTCCTATCAGGGTACCTGTCCCTATAGGTGTATTATTCTACCACATCAGAAGGCCGGGGTCAAAAAAACAGAGTGGACCCGGCCACCAAGCCATACCACTCTGTCATAATTATCAAAATTAGTGTTATTTAATTAGAAAACAGTTGATTAAGCTGGAAAAATCCGCAAAAAAAACTATAATCTGAATTTAGAACTTTGTAAGCTCCGGAGAAAGTGTATCATCATTAACGATCTCGTCGCGAAGGTCTCCAGATACCTCAATGTTGCCAGGTGCTACAATAAAAATATTATTGGAGATTGCCTTGAGAGAACCGTCTACAGCAAAGCTGGCGCCGCCGATAAAATCAATGATTCTCTGTGCCTGGCTGATCTCAATACCTTCCAGATTAACAACGATAGTCTTTCCTTCTTTCAGGAAATCAGCTACGATCTGTGCTTCATTAAATGTTTGTGGTCTGATAACTTTCACGATTTCACCTTCTTCTAAAATAGAATGGAATGGAATGACTCTGCCCTGGGGCTCCTCCATCGTCTCTTCTTCAACTTCGATCTCCTTTTCCCTGCGTCCGAAAGGCATGAAACCTTTGCGGGGCTTCTTCTCTTCTGCCTCTTCCACAAGGTGGGGAACCTCGAATTCTTCTTCTACCTGATCCTCTTCCTGATCGTAAGTCTCCTCGTCGTACTCCTCGTACTCTTCGTACTCATCGTACTCGTCTTCCATATCATTCAGACGCATCATATTCAGAAACTTCTCTGCAAATCTTCCCATTGACTAAATCCTCCATTATCTGTTGTAATTCCTCTCACCGAAGATTCCGGTTCCAACTCTCACCATAGTGGACCCTTCCTCCACAGCTATCTCATAATCATTTGTCATACCCATTGACAAAATCTTCATGTCTATATTATCAATGTTTTTTGCCCTAATGTCAACAAATAATTTATGTAATTTTTGAAAATAACAACGATTTTCTTCAGGATCAGCCACATATGGGGCGCTGGTCATTAAACCACACACATGTACATGAGGCAGAAGGCTGATTTTTTCCAGCAGGTCCGTAACCTCCTTCATACCAAGGCCGAATTTCGTCTCTTCCATAGCCACGTTAACCTGGATCAGAATGTCCGCGGTCAGGGATCTCTTGGCAGCTTCCTTCTCAATCTGTTCGGCCAGACTTAAGGAATCTACCGAATGGATCAGCTTGACCTTGTCAACAATATACTTCACTTTATTGCGCTGCAGGTGACCAATCATATGCCAGTTGACCGGTCTGGATACCTGTTCATCCTTGCTGCAAAGCTCCTGGACATAATTCTCCCCAAAGTCCAGCTGGCCCGCGGGAATAAGCTCCTCAATCATCTCTAAGGGCTTGGTCTTGCTGACCGCCACCAGGGTCACCTCTCCCGGGTCCCTGCCCACTCTCCTGCAGGCTGCCTCTATATGGTTTTGAACATTTTTCAGATTCTCTGTTAACATAATAATCTCCGGTCCTTTACTCTTTATTTTTATCCTTTTCTTATCTGACTTATAAATGTCTTTAAATGATCAGCCAGCTTCCTGGCATATTATATACTTTTCCTGCAGAGCACCCGCTTTCGCGGGTCCTCTGGCCTTCTAATAGATAACCTGGTTCTCCTTTACCGTACTACTGTTAAGAATAATCCGGTCATAGAGGGCTACATCACTATCAGCGATGGATATAATACAATAGTCCTCATTCCTCTGTTCTATGGAAATGATTTTGAATATGGTATAACCTCTGTTAATGCTGTAGACTCCCTGGATAGTGATCGTCTCAGGAAGAGTCATGGTGTTCTCCTGCCTCTCATCGGCGATCTCAGTCCCCTTTTCCAGGTCAGCCCCGTAAATCCAGGCTATACCATCCTGGTTCTTGTATACTTTTACATTCTTCTGAGTGATTATCCTTTTCCCATCCTTATCCGTGGTGACCAGGTTCACATGGTCTTTGGAGGATGAATTACTGCCCCTGACCAGGTAATAGTCGGGAATCTGGAAGACCTCCTTGTCCACGATCGAGCTGGAAGGAATCTTCAAACCCTTGGTGGAGGACAGAATCAGATCCACATAGAGGTATCTCTGGTTGATATACCTCTGAACATAATCATCAAAACTCAATATGGCATAATAGGATCCATTAATCTTACGGCAGTCACAGCTTGCCCGGGTGGTAAAATTATCCTTGTCAAAAAAGACCTGGATTCTGGAATTATTCTTCTCTGCCGCCTCTTCCAGGCGCCGGACCTGGTCCTCTTCATCCAGGGGGACCAGCAGCGTCCAATTCTGACTGCTGACCAGGCGGTAGACCGGGTCACCTTTTTTTTGCTTTTCACTGGTCTGTAATTCAGCCATCTTAGGCTTATTGACAAAAATATCCCGGTTGATCTCTTTTGTGGTCAGCCCTTCCAGCCCGTCACTGGAAAAGGATACGATGCCGGAATCCCCGGCCTTGACAGAGACATAACTCTTTTTTCCATATTTTTTACGCAGCTCCTTGCTATGTTTGGCAAGAACCGTATCAATATAGGCCGTCAGATCATGGCTGATCTCCCTGTGGGACTCATAGACCACTGAGAAATGATCATCAGAATAACTCTCAGAAAAGGCTCTGAGCCTCTCGATAATCCGGTCTCTTTCTGTCTCAGTCATAATCTCTTTGGCTTCCAGCCCATTGAGATAGGCCTGGATCTTCCCGGTAGTATCGATCATGTAGACCGTACCCCCCTTGTTGACTCTGGCACTGTCCTGGACATAATGGTTGACATAACCATCCTGCTCCAGGCCATATACCTTTTCCTCCCGGAGGATAACGCCGGTGCTGCTGATCTTATCTTCAATATTGCTGGCGCTTACTTCGTAAACAGCCAGTTTGTCCTTACTGAGATAGATCACCACGTAGAAGGCCAGGTAGATCACTATCAGAAAGAAGACTATGGTTCCCAGGTTTATTGAAATGGGACTCTTCTTTTTTTGTCTGTCTGCCATCATTCTCTCCCCAAACAGGCCTGGCGGCCGGTTTGTACATAAAGCAAAGACAGCCTCATATCTCTATGAGGCAGTCTGTGACGTCATGATAAAGCTTTTACAAAAAGACTCATTATAAAGCGGTAGATACCAGGGCCTGAAGCTTCTCAGATAAATCCTTCTTATCAAGAGAAACACTGATTACGAAACTGACATCAAACTTTTTGGAAATCTCCTCAAGCTTATCGAGGGCATACTCCAGATTATCCTGGATAAAAGCAATCGTAAGAAAACTGTCAAGATAAATGACGTCAAGATCATGGTCCTGGGAAATAATACCTGCTATAAAACCAATAAACATATCCGTATCCTCAATACCGTACTCCGGTACCACGATCAGCCGGATCCGGTTGCTGAGCTCATACATATGCTTATTATTCTTATCAAGGTAAACAATATTGCCATGGGTGGATTTTATATCATCATTTGCTCGCTGAATAAGGATTTTAGTCTTTCCTTTTCCTTTTGAACCTGCAATAATATCAATCATTGTTATGCCCTCCTTTAGTTTAGCTGATTTCTCAAAACAGCGGACACCAGTCCACTTGTCTGATACCCCAATTATAATTTATATAGGGTAAAATCACAACCTTTAATTTACCGTTTTTTCCAGAAGCCTGGACATGGACCTGTAGAGATCATCCTTGGTATCGGCCCCCAGAACCACTGAATAAAACCGTTCTCCCTTCTGGTTCTCCGTCATTACCATGAGACAGGACTTGGCCATGGAGGTAGTCCCGGTCTTACCGCCAAACATAACCACTCCCTCAGGGAGGTCATAATCCTTTAGCAGATAGTGGTTGGTACTCTCCATAAACTCACTGACCTGGCTGCCGCTGCTGTTCACGTAGGTCATGGTATAATTAATGCTGGATATGGTGTCAATGAAGACATCATATTTGGTGGCCTCCCTGAAGATCAGATACAGATCATAGGCTGTCGTGTAATGATTGTCATCATGCAGGCCGTTAGAATTGACAAAATGGGTTCCTGTGGCTCCTAACTCCCTGGCCCTCTGGTTCATCATCTCCGCGAATTTCTCCTCGCTGCCGGCTATATATTCCGCCAGGATCACCGCACAGTCATTGGCCGATTTAATCAGCATGGTATGGAAGACCTGGTCCACGGTCACCGTGTTGCCCTTGGAGAGGGAGCTGACCACTGCCCCATCCTCATTGAGAACGATATCATGGTCCAGGGTAATCTCATCATCCAGATCTCCCTTTTCCAGGACCAGCAAGGCCGTCATGACCTTGGTAATGCTGGCAGGATAAAGCCTCTGGAAGCAGTGGCTGGACTCGACAGCCTCAAGGCGTGTCTGGTTAATCAGCAGGTCGGCATAGTCGGAACTGATATAATTGGGATCCGTCTCGTCGGCGGCATCAATGACCGCCAGGGATTCAGCCATGCCGCTCAGTTCCACGCCCTCATCCTTCTTGTGATTATTGTAATAGTTTTCAAAGGAGTCCGGGTAACTGAACAGACTGGAACCGCAGCCTGCCATATTTACTGTCAGCAAAATTAGACAGAGAATGACTACGATTCTCTGTCTGATATATAATTCTTTTTTCATATTATCCTGTTTATCTTTTTTATCCTGTTTATCATTTCTGACCATTAGCGATACATCTCCCGCCACTCCAGGTCTCCCCGGTCGAGGGCCTTAATCAGAAGTTCTGCCGTTGCCAGATTCGTTGCCAGAGGAATATTATGTTCATCACACAGATGAAGAATATTGAAAATATCCGGCTCGGAAGGGGCTTTGAAAGGTGCTCTCAGGAAAATGACCATATCTATCATGTTATGCTCAATCTGGGACCCGATCTGCTGCACTCCCCCTAAAGGTCCGGCCAGATATTTATGTATGGTAAGGTTAGTCACTTCCTCAATGAGCCTCCCCGTGGTTGCTGTGGCATAAAGCTCATGTTTATTAAGAATACCCCGGTAGGCGATACAAAAATTCTGCATCAGTTTTTTCTTTTCATCATGCGCAATCAATCCAATATTCATAACACTTCTCCTAGTAATGTCTCTGCAGTCCAATATTCAGAACAATTCCTATGCCTGCCATACAGCTGAGCAGTGATGTCAGGCCATAACTGACAAAGGGCAGAGGCAATCCTGTATTGGGCAAAATTTCTGTTGCAACTCCTATGTTTATGAAGGACTGGAAGCCGATCAGGGCCGCCATACCGACGGCAATCAACCGGCCGCTGATATTCTTGGCCCGGTAGGCTATCTTCAGACATTCGATCACAATGACCGAAAGCAGGCCGACAACCGCCAGGCTGCCCACAAAGCCAGTCTCCTCTCCTACTACAGAAAATATAAAGTCGGTCTGCTGCTCCGAAACCAGCCCTGTATCTGTCACAGTGACGGATACATCGGAAATGGTATTGTTGTTGAGACCCTTACCATAGAGCTGGCCTGATCCTATGGCCATGACAGAGTTGTCCTGCTGATAGGCACTGGAGCTGGAGTACTCCGACGGATTAATAAAAGTCATGATTCTTGTCACCTGATAATCCTGCAGCAGAATCTGGTTAGGTGTCTGTATATACCAGATAAAGATGGCAAACAGAGGGACCATAATCAAAAGACTGTTCCTGATCAGCCTTGTATTAAGCCCTCCCACAAAGATTACCGCCAGTAGAATGGCGACAATATCCAAAGTCGTTGAAAGATCAGGCTCAATCACCACCAGGAAAAGCGGGACCGCACACAGACCGGCCAGTCTCAGAAGTACTTTCCAGTCATTGAAGTCCTCCTCATGCTCCTGTATATAGACCGCTACAAATATTATCATAATCACCTTGGTAAACTCCGAGGGCTGTATCCTCGTAAATCCCAGGTTGATCCACCTTCTTGCTCCGCCTACCCTCACACCTGCTACTTTTACGAAAAGCAGGACAACGATGTTGATGATGTACAGAATCTGACTGTAGTCACATATAAAATTATAATTGACCAGAGACAGAAAGAACATCAGGGCGGCACAGCACAGCAGTCCCCCTAACTGTCTGGCAGTGTAAGAACTGTCAGCACTGTTAATAAAAACAACCCCCAGAATACTGATCGCAGACACCGCAAGGACCAGAAGCCAGTTATAATTCTTTAACTGGTATTTCTGTCTTAACATAAGTGCCCTCCTTTCAAGAGATCTCTGCCATTATGGAAACCGACAACATTCCGGGAATATGTCATCTGCTGCCTTTCTTCATCTCTTTGATCGGTATGTTGGCATAGATGGCAGGTACGTTGCCGTTTCCTCCCTCAGAAGCAGTCTGAGTGATCTGGATATCGAGCCCCTGTGTATCTATCTCCATATATTTAGAAATCACCTGTATTATATCATTTTTAATCATTTCCATAGTGTCCGGTGAACAGTTGGCCCGGTCAGACACCAGCACCAGCTTTAATCTGTCCTTGGCCTTGCTTCCTGAGGACCTTTTCCGGAAAAACGCATCCATGAAACCCATTCGTTATTCCTCCTAATTACGGTTATAACCCTTTAATAACCTCTCTTGAAAAGATTGGCAAGCTTCTTAAAAAATCCATCTGGCTGGAATTCCATGAACGGCACTTCCTCTCCGTCCACTCTCCTGCAGATATTCTCAAAGGCTTTTCCGGCCTGGGTAGGCTTATTCACCACCGGCTCACCTTCATTGGTCGCAACAACTATGCTCTCATCATCAGGAACAACACCGATCAGGTCGATAGCCAGGATATCGAGAACATCCTCCACGGACATCATATCCCCCTTCTTGACCATGTCCATACGGATACGGTTTACAATCAGGTGGATCTGCTTGAAGTCCTCTGACTCAAGCAGGCCGATAATCCTGTCAGCGTCACGGATTGCGGAAACCTCAGGAGTGGTCACGATCAGGGCCCGGTCCGCTCCGGCTATGGCATTCTTAAAGCCCTGCTCTATACCGGCCGGACAGTCAAGAATGATATAGTCAAAGTCTTCTCTCAACTCATCTGTCAATGCCTTCATCTGCTCAGGGGTCACGGATGTCTTATCCCTGGTCTGGGCGGAGGGAAGAAGGAAAAGGTTGGAATATTTCTTATCCTTGATCATGGCCTGCTTGGGACGGCAGCTGCCTTCCACCACATCCACCAGATTGTAGACAATCCGGTTCTCAAGACCCATGACAACATCAAGATTCCTCAGTCCGATATCGGTATCGATTAGTACAACCTTTTTCCCCAGCTTGGCAAGGCCGGTTCCTACATTCGCAGTGGTTGTAGTCTTGCCAACACCACCTTTTCCGGATGTGATTACAATTACTTCGCTCATCTTAATTCTCCTTTATCTTGTTGATTTGAACTTATCTCACTGATCAGAGACCTGGTGATCGTCTCCACAAATATATTACCCTTTTCAACGAAAGCCAACTTGGGCTCCAGTTCAGGTTCTTTTTTTCTCCTGAACTTTCTCGGTTTTGCCTTAGCGTCCTCAGATCTGGCGATGCAGTCCCCAATCTGGATCTGCATGGGATCCATCATCAGGGCAGCCACCAAAGCATTTCTGTCATCCGGATACCCGGCATAGATAATACCCTTGAGGCAGCCCAGGACGACCACGTTGCCGCCGGCTACAATCTGAGCCCCGGGATTGATGTCCCCAAGGACTACGATGGATCCATCCACCTCAATCTTCTGGCCTGACCGGAGGGTACCCCGGTAAAACTGGCCATGCATAGCAACCTTGCTCATCTCTTTCCCGGCCTGATTCCGGACGGAATCAGTTTCTTGTCCGCTAGGAACCGGCACATCCTGGTCCGGATCTTCCCTGACCTGTCTGGCCTTATGCTGATGAAAGGAAACAGGAAGGGGTTCTGTCCTCTGGAAATAATCCGGATCAGCCTCCTTGAGAGCCTGAGCGAACCTTGTCTCGCAGGCTGCGGCCCCGTCTATAATATAAGGAATCTGCAGACCCCCGCTCTCGGAGATGGCGTCCACCAGGAGATTCTGCTCTCCCGGCGTCAGGCTTCTGCCTGTAAAGCTGATAGCCATAGGCCGGCCCTTGTCAAAAAAACCGGCGGACTCTTTAAATTTATCTTCAACATTCCGCAGCAGTTCCTCAAAGGGAATGGTCGGATTCAGCACAATCTGGAACCCATATTTATTACCTTTAATTATGACAGAGCTTTTCATATCATCCTCCTGAAACTAGTCATTACTTCCATCAGACCCGGACGGAATCAGAGCCTTGGTCGCATCCCTCTCCGCCTGGTCAGTCTTACCGAAATAGAATCTGTAGATATCCCTGGCGATCTCAGCCGCATTGGTCGATGTATAACCGTTGGGCACTACGACCGTCATGGTGATTTCCGGGGTGTCAAAAGGAGCATAGGACACAAATAGAGCATGGTTGGGTCTGTTTTTATTCTCCTGGGCCGTTCCGGTCTTGCCTGCGACCTTGAGGCCCTGCTTTTCATAAAGGGACTTAATGGTACTGTTCTTACCGTAGACTACTTCCTGCATACCGACCTTGATCAGCCTGTAGCTTTCTTCAGATACATTAAGATTACCGTCGGTTCTCTTTTCATAGCCAGATACCAACTGTCCCTTGGAATCCATCGTCTTATCCACCAGGGACAACTCCACAAGCTTCTCCTCATTGACAAGGGAGGTCAGATATCTGGAGATCTGGCTGGGAGTGTAACTGTGGGTACCCTGTCCGATGGCGGAACGGACCGCGTCCTCATCGGAGATCCTGGGTTCATACTCAGAGATTTCAAGGCCTGACTTGCGGTCAAGGCCATAAAGGGCAGCATACTTTCTGAGTCTTGACAGACCCACATCGCTGTGATAAGTCCCGTCCACAGTACCCAGATCATAACCCATAGTATAGAAAAAGTAGTTGCAGGAAACAGCTATGGCCCCACTTACATTCAGCTGTCCGTGAGTGCCGTTGGGATAAATCCAGCACTTGGCAGCCGGTGTGATCTTGTCGAAAACACCGGTACACTTCACATAGGTATCCCCCCCGATCAGCTCTTCCTCAAGGACAGCTGTAGCCGAGATGGGCTTGAAGGTAGAACCGGGCGCGGTCCTGGTCTGGGTACAGCGGTTGAGCATGGGTGATGACTTATCCGCGTTAAGCTTGGCATAGTACTGGGAGTCTATGCCATTGGCCAGGCGGTTGTTGTCATAACTTGGGTAGGACACCATGGCCCTTACCTGTCCTGTCACC
Source organism: Lachnospiraceae bacterium UBA7026 (assembly GCA_002494165.1). GTDB lineage: Bacteria > Bacillota > Clostridia > Lachnospirales > Lachnospiraceae > Anaerobutyricum. The sequence continues at coordinate 26,844 of DLBH01000067.1, forward strand.
GGGTCAGTGATGATCACCGAGCCGGAGCAGGGATCCAGGGCCAGCTGTGCAGGTGTAATCTCAATATTTTCAATCTTATTATAAATGAAATTATAAGCAGATAATTCGTTATTCTTTAAACTATTATAATCTTTATCCTCCTCTTTATCAAGAACTCCCTGGTCATAAAGGAGCAGGCATACCTGCTTTCCCTTCAGGTCTCCGTTCATGATCATATATTTATAAAGAAGTTTATCAAAATCCTCCTCTGTTTTCAACTTTTCAAGAATATTGGCCACCAGTTCATTATAGATCTCGTTCGCATTGTAGTAATCAGAATCAATCTCAAAGGAATCGATATCGATCCACTCATTATTGATGGCATACCTGAGAAAATCACGGAAGCTTAATTTGCCATTCTTCCAGCTGCTGTAGGTCTCGTCATCGTCAGGAATCTCCGATGTGATGAGGATTTCTTCATCAGTGAGCATATGATAGACATAATCCACATAATCCAGGTCTTCCTCATTCATATTTTCCAGGATAGTCTTACCGTTTAAAAGGATGTTTTGGATATGATCCATCTCCTTGTCCTGCTTCTTTTTAAAAAGCCGGTAAACCTTCTTTTCATTGTTGCTGGCATCGGCCTGGGCCAGATGTTCCACATCGATGACATTATTATCAATGAGGGCAAAATAAACATCCTTCACAGGAATCATCTTGTCAGTCCCACCCTCATCCGCCTGGGTCAGATGGGCCAGGATGATACCCGCCAGCCTCCGCTCCAGGATATTGTAAGCATATTTCTGCAGGTCGGCGTCTATGGTGAGGTAGATATCATTACCCACAGAGGAATCCGAAGTCTCCACCACCTTAATTACCTTGCCAAGATTGTCAACCAGTACCTTCTGGTAGCCCTTCTTGCCTTTCAGCTGGCTCTCCATGGCCTGCTCGATTCCTGTCTTTCCTATAACGTCATTGGCCGCGTAATCGCCACCGTTGCTGTTGAGCTGGTCTAACTCACTTTCAGAGGCGATACCGGTGTAACCGATAATGGCTGAAAAATATTTGGCATCGTTATATTTCCTCAGGGAGTCGGCCTCGATCTCAACTCCCGGAAACTCCGAGGAATCCTCAGAGATAGCCGCGATACTCTCATCACTGATGTTAGAGGCCACAGTAATGGGCCTGGTCTGGGAATAACGGTTCATAAAGGAATCATAGCGGATCGACATAATTTTGAGGGTATCCTCCATGGAATAAGCATCCGATATGCCGAACATATCCCCGGACCCGGCGGGCCCGTTGGTCCCCTGTCTCAGATATTCATAGACCTCCTCCGGGGAGGAGTTGATCATCCGTTCCGCCTTCTCCCGGTCGTCGCCGGTCAGGTTATCCAGATTAGTGATAGAATAGATTTCTTTTTTAAAACGGGTCAGAGACGATCCGGTCTCAGTGAACCTTAGCTTGCCCTTGCTGTCCTGCTGCAGAGGCAGGTCATAATTAATCTTATCCCCGTTTCTCTCCAGGAGCTTGATCAGATTGTAAATGATCTCATTTCTGACATCATTCTCCGTAACCTTGCTGCCGGTCTCCAGGCTTCTTTTCCTGGCGATCTCCCCTGTCCGGTCCGTCGAGGAGAGAGTGACCGTATAAGCCAGCTGGTTATAGGCCAGCAGCTGCCCCTTACAGTCGTAAATATTACCCCTTGACCCGCTCAGTTCAATATTCTTCTCCACCTTATAGTCAAAATTCGCCTGGTGCTCCTCTCCCTCCAGAATCTGAATGACAAAAAGCCGGTGTACAAGAATAGCCATAAGAAACATGAGGACCGATCCTATAATTACCAGGCGGTTGGATAAGAATTCCTTTATCTGTTTTTTAAGCTTGACCCAGTCAAACTCATTGAATCTTCTAAACAAAATCAGCACTCCCTTGTTCTGTTCTCGAAAGTCTGTCATCAATTCTCAGCAGCACCCGGTACAAAACAATTCCCACAGCCACTGTGTAGACCAGCTCAGGAAGGATCACCGACCTGAGATAAAAGAGAAAATGCAGATGCCTGTGGAGCAGGCCTGTCACAATATACATGATCAGGCCGTAGACCAGATCATTACAGCCAATCAGAATCAGCGGCAGCACATTGTCATCAGAATAGTACAGCCGGTGGAAAAATCCGTCCACAAAACCAAAAATCATGTAGAGAAAGGCAAATGCTCCCAGGTATTTCCCAAAAAAGATATCAAGCAGAAGCCCGGAGAAAAAACCGGTCAGCATACCCGCCTTCTGCCCCCGCATCACCGCTGTGGAGCAGATCAGTACAATCAGTATATTGGGCGTGATCCCTGCCAGTCTTACTGTGTCAAAAACCGAGGTCTGCAGTAAAAAACAGAGAACCACCATGACTATGGAAACAAGTACTCTTCTCATCACGTCACTCCTAATATGAATATCAGGCGGAAGGTACTGTAACCAGTTTCCTCTGCTCCCTCCGCCTGAGTCAGTCAAATCAATCCGCGCTCTCCGAACCGGAGGGCACCTCTTTCATATCTGTAATAATCAGAACCTGCTCGATATGCTGGAAATCCGCCACAGGATAAACCTTGCCCGACTTGGTCAGATTGGAGGAATCCATGACGATATCACTGGCTGTCCCGATTCTGATACCGGGCAGATACTTGGAGCTGATATTGGAAGTCACCAGCTCTTCCCCGGCCATCATGGTGGCATCCTTGCTGATATAGGCCACCTTGATCATTCCTTCCTCCTGCATGGTCTGGATATCACCCTTGACTACGCAGGTATCCCCTGTCTTTAAGGATTTGGCACTGACACTGCTGTCATCGTCAATGATGGTCCGGATCTTGGCATAGTTCTTGCCGGTCTCAATAACGATACCCACCAGGCCATTACCCGCCAGCACATTCATATCCTTTTTTATCCCGTCACCGGAGCCCTTGTTGACCAGGAAAGTGGTATACCAGTTACCCCCGCCGCTGCTGATCACTCTGGCACCTATGGTGTGGTAGTCGGCATACTCCTGCTTCAAAGCCAGCAGTTCCTGCAGGCCGGTAAGTTCCTGCTGGCTGTCCTGGAGCCGCTCATTCTCCTTGGTCAGCTCCTCCACCTGGGCAGCCAGTTCTTTATTCTCCTCCTGCAGTTCCTTCATGGTCCGCAGGGATCCGGCATGGTCTCCAATCCAGCTTCCCACCGTATTAATCCCTGTCTGCATGGGAACCACCACCAGGCCGACTATGTCAGTGAAAGGCTTGGCTATGCCCTTAAAAGCCACACTGATTACAAGCAGGCCGGCGCAGATGGCCGTGAGAAGGGCCAGGAGCATCCTGGGAGAGAAATGAAACTTTCTGCGATACTTCATATACGATCATCCCCTCTTTTAGTGGAATGTAGACTCCTGCAGAGAATTAGCCAGCCGCTCGTACTGGGGATTCTCCATGATCATGCCCAGACCCTTGACAACCGTGAGCTCAGGCTCGTCCATCTTCATGATGGAAAGGCCGGTCTCCTGCTGGATAAGCAGGTCCAGGTTCTTGATCTTGGTGGATCCGCCGGTCATACAGATGCCGTCATGCATAATATCCATGGACAGTTCCGGCGGAGTCTTCTCAAGAATAAACTTAATGGAATCTATGATAGAGGACATGCTCTCAGCCATGGCCTCATAGATCAGGTGGTTGGTCACCGTCACCCTGTTGGGCAGGCCGGTGATCAGGTTGCGGCCCATTACATCGAAGGTCTTCTCCTCCTCTTCCTTGATGCCGCTGGCCAGCTGCATCTTAAGCCGCTCGGCACTCTTCATGCCGATTACCAGGTTATGCTTCTTCTTGACAGCCTGCTGGATGGCCTCGTCAAAACGGGTTCCGCCAATCTTAAGCAGACGGCTCTGGACGATGCCTCCAAGACTGATCAGGCTGATCTCTGTGGTGTCAGCCCCGATATTCACGATCAGACGGCCGGTGGCGTCCATGACGTCAAGGCCGGCTCCGAGGGCATCGGCGATAGGCTTCTCCACCAGCCGGATCTTCTTGGTCTTTAAAGTAGAACTGGCAATCAGATCATAGAAGGCTCTTTTCTCCACTTCAGTGACATCCGTCGGCACAGCGATCAGAAACTCGGAATTACCACCGGCAGACAATCCCTCCGCCAGCTTCTTTCCATAGGCGCTCTTAAAATACATCTGGATCATCATCTGCATGGCTGTAAAATCGGCGATAACACCGTTGATGATCGGCTTCTTCACCTGGATATTCTTGGGTGCCTTCTCATACATGGAGTGGGCCTCATCCCCCAAAGCCAGCGGATCCTTCTTATTCACCACAGCGATCATATTCTTCTGGTGAAGAATCACCCCAGCACCCTTCTGATATATTTTAATGGCATTCGTGCCCATGTCGATTCCGTATATTTTCTCAGACATCCGTCTCGTCGTCTCCTTTCATGGTAATGCTATCCTGCAAAAACCCGCCACCAGCCTGTCTCCCCTGCCGTGCTCCGGGGAGGAAATGTTCCTCCACAGCGGATACAACATGAAACAAATGCGGAATCAGTCCGCATTTTCCTGGTGTTTATAAACTCTGATCAAACAGCTGGTCACATCATCTTCCGCTCCCGCAGACTGATGAACCGCTGGTTCCCGATGATAATGTGGTCTGACAGAGGGATACCCAGCAGGTCCCCCGCCTCCCGGATCTGCCTGGTCAGGACCAGGTCCTGCCTGCTAGGCTCCGGATCACCGGATGGGTGGTTGTGAATGAGTATCAGATAGACTGCCTGGTATTTCAGTGCAGTCATAAAGATATCCCTGGCTGAGACACAGGCGCTGTTGGCCGTCCCCACGGAAATCTCTTCCTCCCGGATGAGACAATGCTTACCATTGAGCATGAGAAGCTTTACATGCTCCTCCTCAAGATGGCGCATCTGCTCCATGTAACAGTCGGCGATCAGCTCCGGCGAACTGAAATCCCGGGCCCGTACTCCCGGTGACGAGGCCAGCCTTCTGGCCAGCTCAGCCACACACAAAAGTTCCACAGCCTTCACATTCCCGATGCCGGGTATGGACGTCAGACTGGGGAGGTCCATATGGTGGAGACCTGTGATCCCTTTGTGGAGGGGGTGGGCGTCAAGGAGCATACAGGCCAGGTCCAGGGCGGAACAGTTTTTCGTTCCGCTGCGGAGGATCACTGCCAGAAGCTCCCCGTCCGTCAGGCTTCCCGCGCCGTACTCCAGACACTTCTCATAAGGTCTCTCAGAGACCGGCCGGTCCTTCATAGTCAGGTACTTACTTTGTGTAATCAAAATGTTCATCTCCCTTCTGCCGCTCTCCAGGCTCAGGCATAGATAAACACCGTAATTTTAGCATAAAAAAATTTTTTTGTATACATGTAGGGGGCAAATTGAATCGTTAACTTTTTGTGTTTTTTATTACAAGCCTATTAAAGTCCCAGGACCTCTGCCCCCTGTCTACAAAGACAACCTTCCTGTCTCCACAATCTTTTGCAGAGACATCATAATACCGAATTTGGCGTGGGGATAGGTCAAACCTCCCTGAAAATAGACAGCATAAGGTTCTTTCAGGGGGCCGTCAGCCGAAAGCTCTATGGAAGCCCCCGAGACAAAGGCACCCGCTGCCATGATCACCTTGGAGTCATAGCCTGGCATATCCCACGGCTCAGGTCTTACAAAACTGTCCACCGGAGCCGCCGCCTGAATCCCCTCACAAAAAGCCACCAGAAGGTCCGGGTCATAAAATTCCACTTCCTGGATGATGTCATATCTCTCTTCCCCTGCTCCGGGGAGGGCTTTGTAACCGAGACTCTCATAGATCCGGGCCGCCAGAATGGCCCCCTTCTGGGCCGCGGCCACAACCGTCGGTGCCAGAAACAGGCCCTGGGTCAGGCTGGCTGTCACCCCAAGGCTGGCCCCTACCTCCCGGCCAAGGCCGGGGGAGGTCAGCCGGACCGCGGCCCTCTCAATACATTCCCTGGTCCCGCACAGATAGCCACCTATAGGGGCCAGGCCTCCGCCAGGGTTCTTAATCAGGGAACCTACCACCAGGTCCGCCCCCACATCAGAGGGCTCTGTGAGTTCCACAAACTCACCGTAACAGTTGTCCACCATACAAAGAATATCCGGCTTGATCTCCTTCACAAAGACGATCAGCCGGCCGATCTGTTCCACGGAAAGAGTCGGTCTGGAGGCATATCCCCGGGATCTCTGGATGGTCACCATCCTGGTCCGGTCCCCTATGGCCTCCCTGATGCCCTCCCAGTCAAAACTGCCGTCTTCCAGCAGGTCCACCTGCCGGTAGCTGATACCATACTCTGCCAGGGACCCCACTGAGGGTCTTATGCCTATGACTTCCTCCAGTGTGTCATAGGGCTTGCCCACCGGAGACAAAAGCTCATCCCCGGGCCGCAGCTGACTCATGAGGGCCAGGGCCAGGGCGTGGGTACCACAAGTAATCTGAGCCCTGACCAGGGCATCCTCCGTATGGAAGACATCCGCGTAGACAGCCTCCAGAGTCTCCCTTCCCAGGTCATTGTAGCCGTAGCCGGTGGTCGGCGCGAAACAGGCCTCGCTGAGTTTATTTTTCTGCATGGCCGCCAGAACCTTCATCTGGTTGATCTCCGCCCTCCGGTCAATCTCTTCAAAACGGCTCTTGAGTTCCTTTTCTGCCTGGATACAGTAATCATAAACAGGGCCTGATATGCCCATTTCTCTATAGTAGTCTTTCAACATGTCTATTCTTCTTTCTCTATAATAATCCTCAAATAATACTTAATAGAAAATGTCTCATTTCCGGGAAAGCCGTGCCGGCCTTGTCCGATTTAAAGACATTTTTACAATAAGCCAGATATTCATCTCCCGACCCGGTCAAGAATCCTTTCAAGAATCAGGTCCTCATTTTCACAGGATCCTTTATCCATCCAGATGACATCTTTCTCCCGGCGGAACCAGGTCAGTTGCCTCTTGGCGAAATGTCTGGTATCCTTCTTAATCTCTTCCACAGTCCCGGCCAGACTCCTCTCACCCCTAAGGTAAAGAAAGAACTCCCGGTAACCTATCCCCTGCATGGAAGTCATATCCTCCGTCAGGCCCTCTCTGATCAGACCACAGGCTTCCTCTTCCAGACCCAGGGTCATCATCTGGTCCACTCTCCGGTTAATCCGGTCATAAAGGAGGTCCCTGTCACAATTTAGTACAAAATAGTGAAGGTCATAAGGAGACACTCTTTCCCTCTCCCTGCTGTTATGTTCAGAAAGCCGTCCACCGGTCTCATGGTGAAATTCCAGAGCCCGGATGACCCTCTTGACATTGTTGGCATGGATCTCTCTGGCATAGGCCGGGTCAACGGCCGCCAGCATGGCATGGAGATGGTCCGGCCCCTTTTCCTCGGCAAGGGCCCGGAGTCTCTGCCGGTAATCAGACTCCTGATGGTTCTCAAACTGGACCTGGTAGGCCAGGGCCTGGATATAAAAGCCCGTTCCCCCGGTCAGAACCGGAATATGGCCCCTGGCGTAAATACCCTCCATGGCCTCCCGGGCCATGTCTGTAAATCTCACCACATTGAACTCCTCCCAGGGTTCAAGGACATCAATCAGATGGTGGGCTACTCCCCCCATCTCTTCCGGGGTCACCTTGGCAGTCCCTATATCCATCCGGCGGTAAACCTGCATGGAATCAGCACTGACAATCTCCCCTTCAAGGGCCTTGGCCAGTTTGACAGACAGGGCAGTCTTTCCCACTGCCGTTGGTCCGGTCAGGATGATTAATGGTCTTTTCTCTGCTTCCGTCTGCATGGTTTCCTCTCCTTCGCTTTAAACGAATTCACTATCTAATCTGAGCATCACTTTCTGCTTTCTTCCAGTTCCAGGTTTTCCTGTATTCCGCCGGCCGGTCTGCCCATCTCAGCTTTTATATTCCACTAACAGGTCTGCCCGTCTCAAGTTTTATACGAGGCTGGCCGGGCAGCTTCTCACTGGATCCTCTTAAATTTCTTTTCCAGCTCTCTTTGTGACATGGAAATGATGGTCGGCCTTCCATGGGGACACTGGTAAGGATTATCCAGCTTAAGCAACTGGTCCATAAGACTGTCCATCTCAGCCTCAGTCATGGTCATATTACCCTTGACCGCTGCCTTACAGGCCATGGAAGCCAGTCTGTCAGTCAGCCGGTCCATAACCAGCCGGCCCCCATTTTCCTCCATCTGGTCTAAAAGGTCCACAAAGAGTTCCTGGGGATCGATATCGAGCAGGTTGGCCGGCATCCCACGGATGCAGTATTCATTGCCGCCAAACTCCTCTATGAGAAAACCAAGTTCCCGGAAGGCCTCCTGGCACTGAAGGTAGAGTTCCTTCTCCCTGAGGGAAAAGGTCAGGACCACCGGCGGGGCAATCATCTGCTGGTGGATCTCCCTATTCTCCAGATCCTTGAGAAATTTTTCATACATTACCTTTTCATGGGCGGCATGCTGGTCCACAAAAAGCAGCCTGCCATCATACTCGATCAGCCAGTAGGTCCGGAAGACCTGGCCTATGATCCTGTGCCGGGACCTGGCCTGGTCAGAGAGAACCGGAACATCGGCAAAGGTCATCTGGCTGCCGGACAAGGGCTGGTTTTCTGGCTCAAGGTCTGCTTTTTCCCCAGTGGAAACATTTCCTTCCCCAGAACCAGTTCTCACTTCAACCAGGGGGCTAACTGCCGTTTTTGTCAATTTGTCTCCTGATCCTGGTCCCAGCCGGTCAGCCGGTCCCGGGCCGGGCCGGTTTTCTGGTCCGGAGACCCCGTAGGAGCCCTCCTCCCGGACCTGACCCATAACCGCATCGATTTCCCTGACTGATTCCGGAATCTCCCGGCTTTGCAGCAGGGACATCTGCCGCTCCAGTCTCTCTCTTTGCTCCCTGGCCCTGGCAGCCTGGCCAGAGTCGGTCTCAGGGCTGTCTGTCCCCGCTGGCCCATCCGGGCCGCCACCGGTCTTTGCCCGGTTGATGGCCTCTATCTTCTCCGGGGACAGACCGGCAAACCGCTCCTCGATCTGTCTCCGCTTTTTCTCAAAAGGCTCCGCTCTGGGACCCAGGTCTTTCTTATCCTTCTTTTTATCCCTGCCCAGTCTCACATCCGGAATCAGTTCTTTTTTCACAAAACTGGCCCGGACAGCGCTGACCAGAGCGGTGTAAAGATCCTCCCCGTTGTTGAAACGCATCTCCATCTTCTGGGGATGGACATTCACATCCACAGCGTGAGGATCCATATCAATCATGAGGACTACAAAGGGAAACTTATGGACCATGGCATGGCCCTTATAGCCCTCCTCAATGGCTCTGGCAATAATATTATTTCTTAGATATCTGCCATTGACATAATAATATTCAAAATTACGGTTACCCCTGGAAATGACCGGCTTGCCCACATAACCATGGACCCGGATCCCATTGTCCTCCCGGTCTGTCTCCAGCAGGTTCATAGCCACATCCCGGCCGAAAATATGGTAAATCACATCCTTGATATTCCCGTTGCCGGAGGTGGATATTTTATTCTTATTATCACAGATAAATTTGAAGGCGATGTCAGGCCGGCTCAGGGCCAGTCTCTGCATAAAAGCCTCCACATAGCCGGACTCCGTCATCTTTGACTTTAAAAACTTTCGTCTGGCCGGTGTATTAAAAAAGAGGTTGCGGACGATGAAAGTGGTTCCCTCGGGACAGCCGATCTCTTCAAATAAAAGCTCACGGCCTCCCTCCGCCACATAGCGGATGCCGGAGATACCCTCGTCGGTTTTGGTAATAAGCTCCAGTTTGGTCACCGCTGAAATGCTGGCAAGAGCCTCCCCCCGGAAGCCCAGTGACCCCACTGTCTCCAGATCCCTGGCCGACCGGATCTTACTGGTGGCATGGGGCAGAAAGGCATTGCGGATCTGGTCCTTCTCAATGCCGCTTCCATTATCCGTAATCCGGAGGAAATCTATACCGCCGCCCTTGATTTCCACAGTAATAGCCGTGGAAAAGGCATCAATGGCATTTTCCACCAGTTCTTTGACAATGGAAGCCGGCCTTTCCACCACTTCACCGGCGGCAATCTGGTTTATGGTCTCCTGATCGAGAACATTTATGACAGCCATCTTTTACTCTCCTCCCTGTATCTGATTCCCGGAAAAGCCTCATAAAGGGATAGTCTCACTCCCGGGTCTTGTCTGCAGATTCCTTATGACTATTATCTGGAGCGGTTTTTTGGAAATTATTGTCTGCCGGTTCTTATTTACCGATTATTATTTACCGGTTCTTATTTAGCAGTCATTGCTTATTGGATATTATCTTTAGGTTTTTTAGCCGCTTTTAACTACCCACCTGTTTTTCTCCGCTCTTTTTCCAAGAAAGAAAAGGCATTTCCGGCAGTCAGCCGGATCAATGGCATTTCTTCTGCAACTCATAGAGGAGATTCAAGGCCTGGAGAGGGGTGGTATTGGACAGGTCCAGATCTTTTAATTCCTTTTCCACCTGGCTTTCTCTGGGGGCTTCCCCCACCATGCCTATGGTGTCAAATAAAGACAGCTGGACCGGTTCCCCGGCTTCAGCCCCGCCGGCATTCAGGCCGGCTCCGAGTCCTCCCAGACCGCCCTGGGCTCCTGAAGCCCTGGTCCGGCCGGAGGGGCCGAATTTCTTCTCCCGCAAGTTGATGTCTGCCTGCTCTAGTTCCTCGGAAATCTCCCTGGCCCGGTCGATCACCGCGTCCGGCACTCCGGCCAGCTTGGCCACCTGGATACCATAGCTGCGGTCAGCACTGCCTTTAATAATCTTCCGCAGGAAAATAATATTGTCCCCCTTCTCCTGGACGGCGATACAGTAATTATTGACACCGTCCAGCTGGCCTTCCAGCTCAGTCAGCTCATGATAGTGGGTGGCAAAGAGGGTCTTGGCCCCTCCTAAGGAAGATCCGGAGATATATTCCACCACTGCCCAGGCGATGGAAAGGCCGTCGTAGGTGCTGGTACCACGGCCGATCTCATCCAGGATCAGCAGGCTGTTTTTCGTGGCATGGCGGAGAATGTTGGCAACCTCGCTCATCTCCACCATGAAGGTGGACTGGCCGCTGGCCAGGTCGTCAGAGGCTCCTACCCGGGTAAAGATCCGATCCACCAGGCCGATATTGGCGGACCTGGCCGGAACGAAGGAGCCGATCTGGGCCATGAGAACGATGAGGGCGGTCTGCCGCATATAGGTGGACTTACCCGCCATATTGGGGCCGGTAATAATATTTACCCGGTTCTTCTTATGGTCAAGGAGGGTGTCGTTATCCACGAAAAGCTGGTTGTGCATCATCTTTTCCACCACCGGATGCCGGCCTCCCTTGATATCGATGGTTCCCCGCTGGTTGAGTTTGGGCCTCACATACTGGTTCTGGTCAGCCACCACCGCCAGACTGCAGTAGACATCCGTATCCGCAATGATGGCGGCCGTATTCTGGATCCTGCCAATCTGGGCGAAAAGCTTCTGCCGCACCTCGGAAAAAAGCTCATATTCCAGGGCATAAAGCCGGTCCTCGGAAGTCAGAATGGTCTTGGCCAGCTCCGACAGTTCTTCTGTCACATACCGCTCCGCATTTGCCAGGGTCTGCCTCCTGATATAATGGTCCGGAACCAGGTCCTTGTAGGAATTCGTCACTTCTATATAATAGCCGAAAACCTTGTTGAAACGAACCCGGAGATTCTTGATTCCTGTGCTCTCCTTCTCCCGCTCTTCCAGCTGGGCCAGCCAGGTCTTGCCGTCGGTCTTGGCCCGCTTCAGATGGTCCACCTCTTCACTGTAACCTTCCTTTATGATGCCGCCCTCCCTGGTAAGGATGGGCGGGTCATCCACGATGGCTGCCTCCAGCAGGTCCCAGAGGTCCTCTAAGGTATCCAGATCCTCTGCCATCTCCTGCAGCCGGCCCTTGGAAAACTGGGCCAGAATATCCCGGATATAGGGCAGGTATTGAATAGATGTCTTGAAGGAGATCAGGTCCCTGGGATTGGCCGAGCCGTAGCTGATCTTCATGGTCAGCCGCTCCAGGTCGTAGATGGAATTCATGTATTCCCTCAGCTCTTCCCTGGCCATAATATTATCCTTGAGCATCTCTACACAGTCCAACCGCCTGTTGATGGCTGACTTCTGGATCAGAGGCTGGTCCACCATCTTTCTTAACTGTCTGGCTCCCATGGCCGTCTTGGTCTTGTCCAGGACCCAGAGCAGGCTGCCCTTTTTCTTCTTCTCCCTCAGGGTCTCGCTGAGTTCTAAATTCCTCCTGGTCGCACTGTCAAGGACCATATAGGCCTCAGTAGAGTAAGGAATGATCTCCATCAGGTGGGACAGGGAGGTCTTCTGGGTCTCGTGAAGATATTGAAGCAGGGCCCCGCTGGCAATCACAGCCAGGGGATAGTCTGTAAGCCCCATCCCCGCCAGGTCCATCCTGTGGTACTGGTCGCAGATCAGCTGCCGGCAATGGTCGCTATCAAAATAGTAGCTGGGCATGGTAGTGACCGCCGCCCCTATTTTCTCCCGGACATAGTCCAGGTCCACACCGCAGATAGGAAATGCTTCGTTGGAAATGATCTCTGAGGGTCCGAAGCGGTTCATTTCGTCCATCAGGTCTTCCAGTCCGCCCAGCTGGGTGGCCCGGAACTCTCCAGTTGAAAGGTCACAGACAGCCAGACCGAAATCCTGCTGATCGCAGACCAGGCACATGATATAATTATTTTTTGTCTCATCCAGACTTTCTGTAATCACATTGGTTCCCGGAGTCACCACCCGGATTACATCCCTGCGGACGATACCCTTGGCCAGGTTGGGGTCCTCCACCTGCTCACAGATAGCCACCTTGTAGCCCCTCTCCACCAGCTTATTGATGTAGGGTTCACAGGAATGGAAGGGGACTCCGCACATGGGTGCCCTCTCTTCCTGTCCACAGTTCCTGCCGGTCAGGGTAATCTCTAGTTCCTTGGAAGCTTTTAAAGCATCATCAAAAAACATTTCATAGAAATCGCCTAACCGGTAAAACAGGATACAATCCTGGTATTTATTTTTTATTTCATAATACTGCTCCATCATGGGAGTCAGCTTGCCGCTGTTCTTTGCCATAATTTCCTCTTGTAAATCTATCGGCTTACTTTCCTTCCGCCATCCGGCCCAGGTAATAGAAGCCCTTGGCCTCTTCTAAGACCACTGGAACGATGGTTCCGATGACCGAAGGATCTGCCTTGAAATGCACCACGTTATTGTTGGACAACCTTCCTGTAATCAGGGAGGGGTCCCTCTCATTGACTTCCTCAGCCAATACCGGCTCTGTCCTGCCTGCCAACTTGCCGTTCTGGTCCCTGGCCACCTCATTGACCACCTTTAAGAGGCGGTCGAAGCGCTCATGGGCCAGCTGGTCCGGCACCTGGTCCGGCATGTCTGCCGCCGGAGTCCCAGACCTCTTGGAATAAAGGAAGGTGAAGGCACTATCATAACGGGCCTTTCTCACCACGTCAATGGTATCCTGAAAGTCTTCTTCTGTCTCTCCCGGGAAACCGACGATAATGTCGGTAGTAATGGAAATATCCGGCATGGCCTTTCTGATCTTGTCCACCAGTTCCAGATAGCTTTCCTTGCTGTATCGCCGGTTCATTTTCTTTAGGAGCCTTGTGCTGCCCGACTGGACCGGCAGATGGATATGACGACAGATCTTCTTGGAAGAGGCCATCACTTCAATCAATTCATCAGACAGGTCCTTGGGGTGGGAAGTCATGAAACGGATCCGCTCAATACCCTCCACCTGTTCCACCTTCTTAAGCAGCTGGGCAAAACTAATGGGCTGGTCCAGGGTTTTGCCGTAGGAATTGACATTCTGGCCCAGCAGCATGATCTCCACCACACCTTCCTCTGCCAGCTTTCTTACCTCCGCCACGATATCCTCCGGCTTCCTGCTCCTCTCCCTGCCCCGGACATAGGGGACAATACAGTAGGTACAGAAATTATT
>DLBH01000055.1 GCA_002494165.1 Lachnospiraceae bacterium UBA7026
GACTTCTTCTGCTTCGGTACCAACGACCTTACCCAGATGACCTTCGGCTTCTCCCGTGATGACGCTGGTAAGTTCCTCAATGCTTACTATGATGCTAAGATCTTCGAGAATGATCCATTTGCCAAGCTTGACCAGGTTGGTGTTGGTAAGCTGATGAAGATGGCCATCGATCTTGGACGTCCGGTAAACAAGAACCTGCACATCGGTATCTGTGGCGAGCACGGTGGAGATCCTTCTTCCGTAGAGTTCTGCCACCAGATCGGTCTGGACTATGTATCCTGCAGTCCTTTCCGTGTTCCGATCGCAAGACTTGCAGCCGCTCAGGCAGCTATCGCTGAGAAGAAATAGGACAGTCAGACTTTAATATATTCTGACTATTCCTGTTGAATCAAACAGATATTCTTATCCCCGCCTGGATGATTCCGGGCGGGGATTTTGCATTCCGGTCTGCCCGGCCCTGCCCTGGCTGGTCTTTCCAACAGCTGGGAGTATCTCATCGGCAGAGCTTTCTCTCTGCCAGAAATACCCGACCGGCAGGAAAGTCCCACAGCTGGGAAAGACCCGGAAACTGAAAAAACATGTTGCTTGCTTTAGAAAAACTGATAAACCATTAATGAGCCTTATCTGGGAAAAAGAAATTATGAATATTAAAGATAGATTGACCGGCCTGGTATTGATTATGGTCATCCTGTCTCTCACTGGATGTGGGATGGCAGACCAAAAAGACCGGGAGACAGTGAATGGATACTATGTTCAGCAGGATATCGGGGAGACAAAGGAGGGAATGACAGCTCCTGAGGATGCCGTGGATGACCTGCCTGAAGGGATAGAACTTCAGGAAAATGAGACCTACATCGGTACAGAAGTTAGTACAGAGACAGACCTTGGAGAGCCGGGATCCGGATATGAGGATCTCCGGAATGACAGCAGGGAGTTTGTTTCTCTGATCAGAGATGACAGCAGGAGTTTTATGCCTGCATTTTCCAGTGACAGTGACCAGGAAGAGAGTATTCTCGGATTGAACGGTAAAGTATCCTACTATCATTATGACAGCCTGAACAAGGAACAAAAGTCTGTCTACCGTGAGATTTTAAAGGGATTTGTCAGTCACGACGCCAAATTCCGCGTAGATGCCAGCCGGGAGGAAATAAGGGACTACTATGACCGTGTGATGTATGATCACCCGGAATTATTCTGGGTCAGCAGCCATTTCCGCTACTGGGATTACGGTGACTATGTGATGGTCGAACCAGAGTATAACCGTACAAAAAGCCAGAGGGACAGGGACCAGGTCAAAATAAACCAGACTGTGGACAGGGTTTTGAAAGAAGTTTCCCGGGAAAAGAACCAGTATGATAAGGTTCTGTACATTTTTAAGTACCTGATACGTACCGTGGATTACAAACCGGATGCGGCAGATGACCAGAATGTCTACAGTGCCTTGATTAACAAGGCCACAGTTTGTTCCGGTTATGCCAGGGCAACCCAGCTGCTTCTTCAGAAAGCAGGAATCCAGTGTATCTATGTCTGGGGCTATTCTTTTAAAGGAGCCAGTCATTCATGGGATATCCTGAAAATGGGAAAGCAGTATTATCAGATTGATACTACCTGGGGAGACCCCAATTACCAGAACCAGCACCAGCCCGAGATCCCGGAAGTATTACGGTATGATTATGGCTATTACTGTACTGATGACAAGACCATGTTTAAAACAAGAACCCAGGATCAGGGACTGCCGCTGCCCTCCTGCACCAGTATGGACAAGTCGTTCTATGTCTATAACCACCGCTGTTTTGATAAATATAATGATAAAGTGAGAGAGAGTATCAGGAAGAATATTAAAGATGGAAAGAAATACTGGCATGGCCAGTTTAGCAATAAAGCAGCCTTTGAGGAGATGGTAAAAGATGTCCGCAGTAATCTTTATGGACAATACATTTATGAGATTAAGGGAAAAGGGGAAAAAAGCGCCTACATATATGATGACATCCATTATACCATCAAGCTCTACTATTAATAGGTTTTAACCAGTGGGAAATGTATAGTTCTTTTTTGATTTTTGCGGGAAACTATGGTAGTATGGTTGCTGATAACAGGACGGAAGACAGATTCCGGAACCGGTTCCATGCCGGTTTTCCCGTATAATATGTATAATTGTAAAAATGTTTATTGACAGAAGGAGTGGAATTATTATGAAGATTATAGCGACATCAAAGGCACCGGCAGCGGTAGGACCCTATTCCCAGGCATATGTCCATGGCGGCATCCTCTATACGTCAGGCCAGATCGGTCTCCTTCCTGAGACAGGAGACTTTGCCGGGACCACCATAGAAGACCAGACCCACCAGGTATGTAAGAATCTTGCAGCCGTCCTGGAGGCAGCCGGCACAGATTTTGACCATGTCATTAAAACCACTTGTTTCCTGGATGATATCAATGATTTTGCCGTATTTAATGGTATTTATGAACAGTATTTTATTTCAAAGCCGGCAAGAAGCTGCGTGGCTGCTGATAAGCTTCCCAAGGGAGCCCTCTGTGAGATAGAACTCATCGCAGCTCTCGACTAGTGAAGGGAGGACAGGAAATGACTGGATCTCCCAGACTTTGGCAAAAGCAAAAGAAGAAAAGACCAGCCGGTCTTCTGCTGATTTGTGTTTTCCTTCTGGCCCTGGCTTTCACAGGCTGTGGTTCTTCCAAAAAGACTGACAGCCAGCCCTCCGGGGATGAGACAGAGGCAACGGAGGCCTACATGTCCAGCGAGGAGAAACTGCAGGCTAAGCAGGACGAAGCCATGAAGTTCTTAGACCAGGTTGTGGACTGGTATAATGGCCAGGATGCCAAGAGCCTGGCCCAGCATATATCTGCCGGGGCGCTGGCTGCCAGCAAGCGGTCGGTCGAAGACCAGCAGGAGATTTACGAAAAGGAATTTGAGAAGGACAAGATCTGCCTGGTCAAAAAGGATTATTTCCAGATCCAGGACCTGGAGGTATGGGGACTGCGGACCTACTACACCTACGATGGTGTGGACAAAGAATTGGCCCTGGTGGCTTTCGAGGAAAATGGAGACTGGGTATATTGTAATTACCAGGGCTTCAAGGCAGATTATCTGAAGTGACCGGACCAGGCATTGGCGGCAGCCGGTTAAGGTTGAAGTGACCGGACCCGGTTTTGGCGGCAGCCGGTCACGATAGGAATTAAGGAGACAATCATGGGAAATGTAAAGACAGATAAAGAGAGAGACCGGCTTAAGGAAGAAGAGATTACCAGAGAGGGTAATCCGGCCTGCCCGGAGGGGGAAGCCGGTCTTCAGATGCTCAGGAGAATGAATGGGACCCATTATGATGTGTCCGGCTGGGCCATGGACATGATGGACCTGGATAAGGACCTGTCCGTCCTGGATATCGGCTGCGGCGGCGGTCTGACTCTGGAGAGGATTGCCGGCCGGGTGCCCGGGGGCAAGTTTGCCGGCCTGGATATCTCTGAGGTTTCCGTAAAGGAGACCGGCCTGCGCAATAAAGACCTGGTGGACCAGGGGAGACTGGAGGTCGTCCAGGGCTCTGTGGAAAGCCTGCCCTACAAGGATGCATCCTTTGACCGGATCATCACTGTGGAGAGTTTTTATTTCTGGCCTGATCCGGCCAGTAACCTGAAGGAGGTCTGCCGGGTCCTGAAAAAAGGCGGCCGGTTCTTCCTGGTGGCTGATATTTATGATAACGGCAGACTCAGTCAGGAGGCCCTGGCCAATATCAAAAGATACAAGCTTTTTAATCCCACCAGGGAGGAGTTTGAAAGTCTCCTTGAGCAGGCTGGTTTTTCCGAGGTGACCATCCATACAAAAGAGGGCACGGACTGGATCTGTGCGGAAGGAAAAGCCTGAAAGTCCATTTTGCAGTTTCGTCCCTTCATAGATACAAATGTTAATATGAATTAATATTATATTCAAATTTCCAGTATATTTTGTTGAGTTTCACTCCATATGTGTGGTATCATATATCTGAAGTAGGTATTATTTAGAGGGGAGTATGGAACTATGGATTTGGATATCAATAAGAGAAAGGAACTTGTGAGATACGCAAGACTTTTCAAGGCTCTTTCTGATGAGAACCGGCTGCGCATGATTGAGTTGGTCGCGGAGAAGGAGTATTGTGCCACCGATCTCCACAAGATGCTTGATATGGGACAGTCTGTATTTTCTCATCACATGAAAAAGCTTACAGATGCAGACATCATTGATTATCGCAAAAGTGGAAAGTGGGTATATTACAGTATCAACCAGGATACATTTGAGATGATCAAAGGCTTTCTAAATCAGTTTTCAGATTAGAAATGAGATCTCCGGTGCCGGATCAGGTGCCGGAGATTTTCTTTTGACGTTATTCCTTCTTACGGCTATAATAATACCGTATGATGAGGGATCAGCCCTGAGAGATGGCCCTTCCCATGCCGGAGGGGCTCTTAATATGATTTGTGAAGGATTAATATCATGACGAAAGCAGAAGAATATAATAAGATTGGCATGGAATATTTCTCTAAAAGAGAATACCGGAAAGCATCCGAATATTTCATCAAGGCCTCCAGATTACAGGAGAAAAGCAGCCTCTACCTCTACAATGCCGGCAATGCCTTATGCAGGGACGCCTTAGAGGGGAGAAAGGAAAGCTGCGCCCCGGCCAGGGCCTACCTGGAGAAGGCGGCAGGACTTTTTAATGCGGACGCCTGTTATATCCTGGGTAATACTTATAATCCGGCTGTCTACAAGGTCTTTGAGCCTAAGGACATGAAGACGGCCCTGGATTATTATCTGAAGACAGTGGAATACCGGGCCCAGAGCAGCAGGAACCTGGCCTCGGCCCTCAATAATCTTGGCTGTATCTACGGCGGGGAAAATGATTTTAAGAGGGCGGCCCTCTATACCTGGCTGGCCTGGAAGAAGAACAGCTCTGCGGCCAGGGAGAATTACAAGACCTACTCCAGTCTCCTGGAGCCCGGCCAGATTAGGATTATCGAGTCGGCAGTGGATGCCGGTGACATTCCCATGACTCTTAAAAACCTGGGGGCGGGTCCGGATCTTCCCGGACAGGCAGGTCAGCCGGTGACCGGGGGACCGTCTTCTCAGACACCGGTCAAAGAGGAGCCGAGAAAATCCTTAGAGGAATTGATGGATGAGCTCAACAGCCTGGTGGGCCTTGAAAATGTGAAGAAAGAGGTCAACAGCCTGGTGAATCTGATGAGGGTGTCCAGGATGCGTAAGGAGCGGGGAATGAAGGCGACACCCGTGTCTCTCCACCTGGTCTTTACCGGCAATCCCGGCACCGGCAAAACCACCGTGGCCAGACTTCTGGCAGGCCTTTACAGGGAGATCGGTGTCCTGTCCAGGGGACAGCTGGTGGAGGTGGACCGGTCCGGCCTGGTAGCCGGCTATATCGGTCAGACAGCCATTAAGACCCAGGAGAAAGTCCGGGAGGCCCTGGGAGGCATCCTTTTCATTGATGAGGCCTACACCCTGGTTAAGGAGGGCAATGATTTCGGCCAGGAGGCCATCGATACCATCCTCAAAGCCATGGAAGATAACCGGGAGGACTTTCTCATTATTGTGGCAGGCTACCCTGAGCAGATGGACCAGTTCCTGGATTCCAATCCGGGTCTCCGGTCCCGCTTTAATAAAATTATCGAATTTGAGGATTATGACGGGGAAGAACTGACAGACATTTTCCGCCTCTTGTGTAAGAATTCCGGCTACACCCTGACGGCGGCCACCAGGAAATATGTCTCCGAATATTTTGAGGATTATTACCAGAAGACCAGAGACCAGGAGACCTCTGACAACGGGCGGGCAGTCCGGAACTTCTTCGAGAAGGCTGTGGTCAACCAGGCCAACCGGCTGGCTTCAAAGAAGACGATCAGTGACAAGGAGCTGATGGTTCTTAAGCTGCAGGATGTGAGAATGGAGGAGCCGGACCAGGATGAAGAATAAGAAGGTATGGCTGCTTCCCCTGGCGGTGATGGCTGCCATCTGGTTTTTCTCGTCAGCGGGAGCCACAGAATCGTCTATGATGTCCGGCAGTCTGCTGGGCCTGGTCCTGGATTTTATGAAGGGTATCTTTCCGGACCTGGACAAGGCAAGATGGTTTGCCCAGCTTCACTTTTACATCAGGAAGCTGGCCCATATGACAGAGTTTACCCTGCTTTACGGCAGTTTCATTTTTGCCATGACTAAAAACAGAATCAGCTGGGCAGGGCCCAAGGCCTTTGCCTTGACCCTCGCTTATGCCTGCCTGGATGAATTTCACCAGACCTTCGTCCCGGGCAGGTATGGCTGTGTCCCGGATGTGATGATAGACACGATACTGCCCCTGCTGATCACTTTGCTGGGATTGGCGGTCTGGGGACCTGATTTTGAAAAAAGGCCGGGCTGACAGGGAAGATTATATATAGAAAAAGGCCGGGCTGACAGGGAAGATTATAATAGAAAAAGGCCAGGACATTTATGAGATCTGGCAGAGAATGAAACAGGAGGTATATCATGGCAAAGATTTATCAGGGAGTTTCGGAATTAATAGGACATACGCCTCTCATGGAAGCGGTGAATCTTGAAAAGAAATATGGCCTGAAGGCCAGGCTGTTATTAAAGCTGGAGTATTTCAATCCGGCCGGCAGTGCCAAGGACCGTGTGGCCCTGGGCATGATTGAGGATGCCAGGAAGAGAGGACTCCTCAAGGAGGGGGCGACAATCATCGAACCTACATCGGGTAATACGGGAATCGGACTGGCTTCCCTGGCGGCAGCCATGGGCTACCGGGCTATTTTCACCATGCCTGAGACCATGAGCGTCGAGCGAATCAACATCCTCAAGGCCTATGGGGCAGAGGTCGTCCTGACAGCGGGAGACCGGGGTATGCAGGGGGCCATAGACAAGGCGGAGGAGCTGGCAGAGGAGATTGAAGGCAGCTTCATCCCCGGCCAGTTTGACAATCCGGCCAATGCCATAGCCCATAAACGGACAACCGGCCCCGAAATCTGGCAGGATACAGACGGGGAAGTAGATATTTTCCTGGCTTCTGTGGGCACAGGGGGAACCATCACCGGTGTCGGCCAGTACTTAAAAGAACAAAATGGGGATATTCAGGTCATAGCCATTGAACCGGCTTCCTCCCCCATTCTTTCCAGGGGCTGGGGCGGCCCCCATAAGATTCAGGGAATAGGCGCAGGATTTGTTCCCAAAGTCCTGGATACCTCTGTCTATGATGAAGTATTTCCGGTAGAGGACCAGAAGGCCTTTGATTACAGTATAGAGCTGGCTAAAACAGAAGGGATCAGCACAGGTATATCTTCCGGAGCTGTCCTTTACGCGGCCATAGAGCTGGCCCGGCGGCCTGAAAATGAAGGTAAAACCATAGTGGCCCTTTTGCCGGACAGTGGGGACCGGTATTACTCCACACCCCTTTTTGGCCAGGAATCCTGAAAAAATATCTGATGGAAAATAAGGTGGAATCTGGTCTGCAGGGAAGAGACAAGACCCGGTCTGTCCTGTTTTTGGTTTTTCTAAATCCGTCATCAGACGAACGGATGCCAACAACGGACATAACACAGGACATGAGGGTTCCTGCCTTTTTACGTGACAAAGGGCTGCCGCTTTAGTGCGACAGCCCCTTTTGGCATTCTAAGATATTATATCCGGGAATAATATAAGCCCTATTTCAAGGGGAAATGAATGAGTATGGGGAAGAGATCCACCGTGATCTATCGTCCGATTCCCTGGCCGGCTTATTTCTGGGTAAGGAAAATGTTTCCGTTGATGGTGGACAGTCTGATGTTCTGGAATGGCTTGGTCCCGTGCTGGCCGCTGATCACCTTTACATTTCCCGGCTTGACGCGGAGGGAGATCCCTTCGATGGAACAATCGATATCGCCCCGCTTGCTGGCGCCGTCGATGATCATACCGGTCTCCTTGGGCAGGGACAGATAAATATTGCTGTTAAGGGTTTCACACTCAACTATATTATTTAGCTGATTGAAGACGGCCCTGATTTCTCCTGAGGATGTGGCAAAGCGGCCTCCCCCTGATATGTTCTGGGCTGTCAGTCTGCCGGAGACAGAGTGGAGGTCCACAAAACCCTCGGCCCGGGCCAGATAAACCGGCGCTACAGAGGTAGCCAGACGGATACGGGGTGCATTCAGGCCTCTCAGCTGTATGGAGCCCTCGCTGGTCTCGGCGGCAAACCGCTCCAGGGTCCAGTCATCATTGGAAATGATGCTGCCGTACTGGGTTGAGAGCTGTAATTCTCCCTGATAGCTTTCCGGCAGGTAGATGTTGACATGGAAATCCCGGTCAACAGACTCTCTGCGGCCATAGCGGACCGTGGTTTTGATCCTGTTGCTGGATACCTTGGCAAAAAACTCGGATCCAGACAGACCCCCTATATATTCTTCGATTGTTAATTTATCATCCTTTGCTTTATAAAGATAAAGTGTCTCTGACTGATAGCCGATCTGCAGAGTCTTAACCTGGGAGACATCAAGGACGGTAACATGATCCGGTGTTTCAACGGATATGTCATGCTGAACAGCTTCCTCTTTTATTTGATTACTCATTTGCTATACCCCTCTTTCCCTGATTATAAAATAGCTCTTGCCAGCCGTGAATCATCCCGCCCTGAGTACGGATGATTACAATCTATATTATAGGCTAATCCCTGCTATAAAACAATGTTAGGATGGGGTATTTTCTTTGATTCCTTGCCGGCCCCATATGACATTTTTCTCTCACTGGGCAGGCAGTTTTCCTTACTTTGTCTGAGAGGATGTCTCAGGGGCTTTTTGATGACGGATGGGCTTGTTCATGATAGAATTACAGAGGGGCAGGTGAACGGGCCCCTAGTAAGCTCCTGGATTTTTGGCAGGTCCGGGAGAAGAGAGAGGATAGGATTATGAAGACAGTGAAAGTAAAAAACCTGGCTCTGGGTCAGGGCCGGCCTAAAATCTGCATCCCCCTGGTGGCCAGGTCTCTGACTGACCTGGAGGCCCAGGCAGGGCTTATAAAAGAGTTCCCGGCTGACATGGCAGAATGGCGTCTTGACTGGTTCCAGGGTCTGGAAGATGACCGGGAGCTTGACAGGGCCCTGGCCCTGATCAGACAGAGCTTGGGCGGCCTGCCTCTGCTGGTTACCTTCCGGACTGCCGCAGAAGGAGGCCTCAGACCCATTGGAAAAGAGGAATATTTTGCCCTCCTTAAGAATTTGGCCGGCAGGGAGGATGTGGACCTGCTGGATATGGAGGCCTGGTTTGATCCGGATCAGACAGCGGACAGGGTGGCAGAGCTCCAGGCCGGGGGTAAAGTGGTGATTTTGTCCCATCACAATTTCTCCCTGACGCCTTCCTTAGAGGAGATGACAGAAAGACTTGAAACTATGGCCCGGATGGGAGCTGATATAGCCAAGCTTGCGGTCATGCCCCGGACCATGGAGGATGTCTACCGGCTCCTGACCGCCACCAGCCTGGTCCATGAGAAGGACCTCTGCCCTATCATTACCATGGCCATGGGTCAGCAGGGACTGATCAGCAGATTATGTGGGGAGATATCCGGCTCCTGCCTGACCTTTGGCAGTGCCGGCCAGGCTTCGGCACCGGGCCAGGCAGCCGCCGACCGGCTCAGACTGGTCCTGGACCGGATCCACGACCTGCTTTAAGGGAAAAAAAGATAATGAAAGAGCTGCCGGGTTCTGACCGATTTACAGTCAGAACCCGGCAGCTTTTGGCTGCAGTTATGTTATTCCTCTGTCAGCAGTTTTCCCATGGCAAACAGCTTTTTGTCCACAAGCAGTTTTTCTGCCCGGGATACCTTTTTGCCGGCAGGAATCAATCTGTTTCTTGTGCGGTTATCGCTGGTCTTTCATCCACTGGATGATACGGTCTGTCGCATGGCCGTCACAGCTGCTCATAAACTTGTTGCGGAAAGCGGCCAGCTTTTCCTTGTCCATCTGGCTTTCGGCATGGAGCAGGGCATCCAGCAGGGCCTCCTGGTCCTTGACGATGGGACCGGGGGTAAAGTCGCTGTAATCATAGTAGAAACCGCGCCAGTCACAGTAGTCATCATAATCGTAGGCATAGAAGATCATGGGCTTTTCAAAAAGAGAATACTCAAATACCAGAGAGGAGTAATCGGAGACGCAGATGTCCGCCGTAGCCAGCAGGTCTTCTATATTAAGCTTAGAGGTTACATCCATGGCGAAATCAAGGCAGTCCTCAGGAATGAGGGGTGGATTCTTGACAAAGGGATGATGCTTGCAAAGAATGACATAGTCCTCACCCAGTTTCTCTTTAAAGTAGGAGAAGTCTATCATATCCGGCGATTTGGCCGAGGAGACGTGGCCCCTGAAGGTGGGGGCGTACAATATAATCTTCTTGTCCCTTGCCGCCGGCATCACCTTACAGACTTTCTCCCGCAGACTGCTTAGATAGGCCTGGTCATAGAACTGATCTGTCCGGCTGATGCCCAGGGGACGGACGATTCCCTTGGGAAGGTGCATGGCCTCCTCATAGGCCCAGACCACCTCGGGACTGCTGACGGTTACCAGGGACAGGTTTTTGTAATTGGGGAACTTATCCAGGGTTCTGGCATCGGCCCCAAACTTTTTCTCGGCAGTGCTCCTGCCAAACTTTTTAAAGGCCCCGCATCCGTGCCAGAGGTTGATGGCCTTGGTTTCTTTTCTCAGCGGGAGGCAGGAGAGTATCATGGAAGCCTCATCAAGGATTACATATTTGGAGGTGGCCAGCTCACGGATCATGGCTTCTACTTTCTTGGTGAAGGCCTTGCCTCGGATAAAATTGTACTGGACAAAGGCAGTTTTAATCTCATATTCGCCACTTTCCTCCAGGGTCTTGTAGAGAACGTCAAAGGAGTTGGAAAGGGTGGTGAAGCGCATCTCCAGAAAGAGTACCTTGTTGTCTTTGACTGGTTGTTTGCAGCATTCCTTGTAGTATTTTGGGAAATAATACTTATAGCGGTAATGCCGTCGGAACATCCTTAATTTCTTCATAATACTTTTTTTTATTTTTTTTATGCTAAACATAAATAATCTCCTTCGGTCGGGAATTACCCGATATAATGGTTGGCACAAGCGAGCAAATGGTTGAATTTTACAACAGTAAAAAAATAACTTAATAATTATAGCAGAATAAGAATATTCTTTCAACAAGAATAGAAAGTATTGGATTTTTCCTGAAATATTTTATATTATATATGTAGGTTAAAGGAGGAGAGTATAATGGTATTTTTAGTTGTAGTTATTTTGCTTCTGGCGGTTTTGTGTCTGCTGTTTCTGTCAAAAAGAAAAGAGGATCCGGCCGGAGCGGCAGAGAAAAAAGCGGGAAGTATGGTCAGGGGGGGATCCGGGTCCCCGGGACAGACAGGACCTGGCGGACAGACGTCAGCGGGTCAGGCCTCTGAGAACCCGTCCGGCAAAGAGATTCTTTCAGCCGGAGGAAGGGCTGAAGACCGGATTGGAATTAATGATGGGAACCAGGCCGGGAGCCGGGCGCAAGACCGGGCTGGCAGACAAGCCAAAGACCGGGCCCCAGCCGGGGAGGCGGACCATGATCAGAGACGGGAAGCCCGGACCGGGCAGGAGACGGAGACCGGCATGAAGAAAAATGCCAGACCCCGCCCCGTCAGGACAGAGAAAGAGGAAGCGGCCTCAGAAATCTATGATTGTATCAATAAGGGCCTCAGACTGGTCAGTAACAGCTGGGTCCAGGGAGAACTGGGACAGCTTAAGGAGCTTGGGAGTCTTTCCCTTTCAGTGGACAAGTATTATGAAGAGATTCTTCAGGGTCTCCAGGACCGGCAGAAGCAGATCCTTTCTTCCTTCAGGGATGCTGTCTGCTTTGAGAAGCAAGAGGACCGGATCAGGGTCGGGGCTGGAGAGGACACAGACCTGGAGCAGCTGCTTTTTGATTCCATGATGCCCTTCTATCCCTATTATGGAAAAGAGCTTCATAAAGAAGGTATCCGCTACGGATCCATACTTTCAAAGGATGTGCTTGATCTTTTTCACCAGCTGACCGGAAGGAAGTTCCGCATGGGTTTCCACAGGCGCTACCGCAATGGCCTGGATTCTTTTGACTGGAAGGATAATCATTATACGGTAAGGAATCCGGAAGGGAACCTGCTTTGTGATGCGGATTTCGAGGATGGAAAGATGGTGAGAGGATTTGCCAGGCTGCCGGCGGAGGAGACCGGGGATGATGGCTGGCAGATCTATAAGGAAGGCATCTGGGAAGATGGCAGTCTGAAAGAGGGAAGGATCTGTTACCACTACCAGAAAAAGATATATTAAGGAGCCGGACTTGCAAAGGAGTCCGGCATCAAGAGAAACATGAAAAAGACCATGAAAAAGACCATGATGAGGGGACCGGATTCCTATGCCGGGTTTCAAAGTTCATCATGGTCTTTTATATTTTTTGGTTATATGTTCTTTTGCATGAGTTTCTGTCAGCTTAAGGCAGCAGTGACAAGGGACATCTTGTAGACCTCGTCGGCATTACAGCCACGGCTTAAATCATTGACAGGAGCATTCAATCCCTGAAGTACGGGGCCGATGGCCTCGTAGCCTGCCAGACGGGCTGCCACTTTGTAGGCGATATTGCCGGCATTAATATCCGGGAAAATGAAAACATTGGCCCGGCCTGCCACCTTGGAACCCGGTGCTTTAAGCTTGCCGACAGCCATGTCAATGGCGGCGTCAAACTGAATCTCACCTTCCACATAAAGATCAGGAGCAAGCTCCCTGACCCTGGCGGTAGCCTCTGCCATCTTTGTCACGTCCTCGCCTTTGCCTGATCCAAGAGTGGAGTAGGAAAGCATGGCAACACGGGGAACGATGCCGAAGGTATCGGCTGTCTTGGCACTTTCAATGGCAATCTCAGCCAGCTCTTCCACATTGGGCTTGATATTGATCGCGCAGTCCGAGAAACATAATTTCTTCTGGCCCTTGATCATGATGAAGGAGGAGCTTACGATCTTGTTGCCGGGCTTGGTCTTTATCAGCTGCAGAGCCGGACGGACCGTATCTGCCGTAGAGTAGGTGGCTCCGCCCAGAAGGCAGTCTGCCTTGCCCATCTTGACCAGCATGGTCCCGAAATAGTTGGTCTTCTTCAGGTTAGCCCTTACCTGGTCTTCCGTCATCTTGCCCTTTCTCAGGGCAACCATGGTCTGGACCATGTTCTCGATGTCATCATAATTTTCGGGATCGATGATCTCACATTTGTTGATGTCGTAGCCGTGTTCCTCTGCGGCAGCCTTTATCTCTTCCGGATTGCCCAGAAGGATGACATGGACAATATCATTCCTGCTCAGTTTTTCGGCTGCCTGCTGGATGCGGTAGTCTGTTCCTTCCGGGTAGACGATCGTTGGAAATTTTTCTTTTAAACCCTGTTCTAATTCTTGAAACATATTAGCCTCCAATTCCATATTCTCCAAAATATGTTGTTGTTACAAAGATTGTCATTTTTACTATAGCATATATTATCCTTTGTTTTAACTCTTTTTTTTGTCTTCTTCTGCCTATTTTCAGGGCAGGAGGTTCTTTTTGAAATAATAAATATTATTTTCCAGGTCCCGGGGATGTACTGAAAAACCAGGCTGCGGGCTGCAAAAATAATTGGAAGGAAGAGGAAGCGGGCATTCCTGCCGTTTTAAGAAAATGCCAGGGAATTATCTGGGAAAGATCAAATGCAGAAATATTTAGTATTTTAAGGATTTTTATTAGGAAAACAGGAAAGATTGTGCTATAATCACTTTGTTGGAATTTCTCAGGATTCATTTCCCTATTATGTCATTTTCACTGATCATTCACGATCATTTTTTCCGCGATACAATATGTTCAATTTGTGCCTGTCATTTTTTGCAGGGCTTGCCGGACACTGGAAGCCAGGCTTTTTTGGGGACGGATTTTTGCTGCCCGGGCCCGGAAACCATAATAATCTTAGGAGAAAAGAGGAGAATGAAATGATAAAGCAAAAAGCATGCGGTCAAAGAATCCTGGTCCGGATTCTTCTTCTGGCCTTTGTCCTTATGATCGGAGACAGGATCTCTCTGTCCCCTCTGAGGGCTGAATCCTATGTACTGGGCAGTGAGGACCTGTCAGAGACAGAGGAGGAGATGGATGCCCAGATGGGAATGACTGTCAGCCAGCAGGCGACAGTAACCCTGGACGGCCTGACCCTCTATTCGGATGAGACGGGTCTTTGCGAGGCAGGCAGTCTCCGCCAGGGCCAGGTTGTTGAAATCCAGCAGACCGCAGGTATGTGGTGTCTGGTCAAGGCAGGGGAGGCCGCCGGCTATGTGATGAAGGACTGCCTCCAGATTCATAATATTGATTATAATGCCGTGGTGGAATATGGGAAAACCTTTTTGGGCAACCCCTATGTCTGGGGTGGTACCAGCCTGACCAAGGGCTGTGATTGTTCTGCTTTCATTATGAGAATATATGAACATTTTGGCGTCAGTGTTCCCCGTTCTTCCTATTTCCAGAGAACGGCCGGCATGGAGGTGAAAGACCTGCAGGATGCCCAGCCCGGTGATATCATCTGCTACAAGAATCATGTGGCTATGTATATAGGGAATGATCAAATCCTTCACGCCAAGGGAAGAAGGAGCGGCATCGTCATTACAGACGGGGCTGATTACAGACAGATTCTGTCCATCCGCAGAGTCTTTTAAATGAGGGGGAATGAGTGATGCAGTATTACATAGATCTGACAACGGACCAGTTTCAAAAACTGAAGGACCATGAATCAGAAAAGGTCCGGATTCCTGAAGATCAGGCATTGGAATTGACAGGCTCTGATAAAAAGCCTTATTTTACAGAAAACGACACACTGAAGGTTTACCATCCTTCCAAAGACCCGGAAGCCCTCCGCTTTGCGGTGACAGGGCCGTCCACAGAGGAAGAGGACGGCACTGTGGTTATTCCGGTAGAACTGCTGGAATGGATGGCTATACTCTGACAGGGGACTGCAGTCTGCATGGGCATGCCCTGTCCGGATCCACGGCCCGGACCTGGTCAGCTCCTCTTTTTATTGCGGTCCATGATCATGGACAGGTAAGACCGGGAAGTGGTCTCCCGCAGAGAAAAGCCCAGAAGGTCAAGAATGGTCTCAAGTCTGGCCAGGGCTTTTTCCCGGGCCTCATGCTGGATTTCGGGACCCGGCTGCTGACCGGTCCCGGCCTTTTCAGGGACAAGAATCTCCAGCTCCAGAAATGACCCCAGCCCCTCTACCTGGTCTACGCAGGCGGTCACATCAGTCTTGTGATAGTACTGGCGCAGCTTGGAGACTGGGTACTGGTCTTCATAGCCAAGAGATATGAGAATTTCTTTCATGGTTTCGGTATCCCCGATGGGAGTTTCCAGCTCCTTGCGGGTCATAGAGACACAATCAAGCTTCCTGCCCTTGTAGGTCAGGAAGCTTTTTGACGTTCGTCTGGTCAGATTTTCAGAACTGCGGATTCGCAGGGCTTCGTCACTTTTAATGAAATCCCTGGATGAACCTGTGAAATAGAGATCGTATTCTTTGACCAGGTCGCCGGCCTCAAAGCCCTCCCTTACCAGGGCGGCTTCTGTGGCTGATCTTTTGTATATAGGAAGTTTTAACTCGACTTCGATCATGATGTTTTCCTCGGTTTTCTGGGGCAGCCGGCCCTTACTGGGGCTTGCTTTGGGTGCTGAGGGTCTGGCTGGTCTGTTCCATTGGCTCCGCTGTAGTCTCAAGAGGAAGGGCAGTCATCGCCTCAGGAAGGAAAGAAGAGCCGTATTTTACATTATTGTAAAAGCTGGTGCTTCCTGCTGCGCTGGTGAGAACCAGCGTGTCATCTGAGGGATAGAAATCTATATTGACTGAGCCCATGCCGTCCTGGAGGTCATAGAAGACCTTGGGCAGGTTCTGTCCCGGACTGTGCAAAGTATAAAAGCTGAAGGTATGATCCCGGCTGTAAAGGTAGAAAAAGTTAGCTTCAAAATGGACAGTATTGTCTTTTTTCTCATTGAGACTGTAGATTTCCATGTAATTGTCATAGAGCTTGAGGATGTATGTGGTATCACCCTCAGTGGGTGGTGGAATCATTTCCTTCTCCTGGGGTTTCTTTTTGGGGGGATCGGTCTCGTGAGGACCATCAGGCTGGGGAGTCTGAACGGGGCCCTCCTGGAACTCCTGGCTGGAGCCTGCGGGGCCCTCCTGGAACTCCTGGCTGGAGCCTGCGGGGCCCTCCTGGATCTCCTGGCCGGGGCCTGCGGGACCCTCCTGCATCTCCTGGCTGGAGCCTTCAGGTCCGACGTTTTCAGGAACCAGATTATCCGAATACCACACATCATTTTCCACCATACTCAGGAGAGGACTGCCTGACCAGAAAAAGGTCATCCGGTCTTTGACAAAGAAATAGCTGACGTTCTGACAGGTCAGGACCAGCTTGCCTTCAGCAGGTATGACATAGCTGAGTTCCATCCGGTCTGACGCGGCCACCCAGCCGGCGGGAAGGAGATGGCTTCCCCCACTGTTCAGATTAAGGATCAGTTTTCCGGTCTGGTCTGTGAAGGTTCCGGAATAAATTTCCGAATTCTGGACCACGTCTTTTATCTGGAAAGACCCGTCCTTATCGAAAGAGAAGGAAATATTGTCACAGGAATAACTCCTGTCATGGCCCAGGGCATTGCCCGTGCCCTGCCAGCTTCCGGTCAGTTCGGTTTCCTGGCCCTTGACATCAACCCCTTTTTTCTGACACCCGGCGCTGCCGGCAAGGATACTGATTAAAAATAGTACTGATAGAAAATGAAAAAATCTTTTCATTATTATTTGCCTCCATGATGTAAGGTTCTTATATCTACGTATAATTATTACTGATATTTTAGCATATTTTTGCCCTGATATCCATTCTCTTTGGTTGCATGAAAAAAAAACCTGTTGTATACTGAATTCCAAACCTGAAGATTTTGTTGTCCCCTGTGGGAGGGGGATTACAGGGATTTAGATAAAGGAGGTTCTTCCATGGAAATGATTTCAATTGAACGTGAGCTTAAGGATAATTCCTATCCCGGCCGGGGCATCATCGTTGGCAGAAGCGCAGACGGGACCAAGGCAGTGATTGGATATTTTATCATGGGCAGAAGTGTCAACAGCCGCAACCGTGTATTTGTGGAGGATGGGGACGGCATCCGCACCCAGGCCTTCGACCCCTCCAAGATGGAGGATCCCAGTCTGATTATCTATGCACCGGTCAGAGTACTGGGCAATAAGACTATCGTGACCAATGGTGACCAGACAGATACCATTTACGAGGGACTTGACAAACAGCTTACCTTTGAACAGAGCCTGAGAAGCCGTGAGTTTGAACCGGACGGACCTAATTATACACCCAGGATTTCGGCAGTTCTCCATATTGAAAAGGGCAATTACAATTATGCCATGTCCATCCTCAAGAGCAACGATGGTGACCCATCCAGCTGCAACCGCTTTACTTTTGCCTACAATAACTGCCCGGCAGGCCAGGGACATTTTATCTCGACCTACCTACACGACGGCAATCCCCTGCCCAGCTTTGAGGGAGAGCCCAAACTGATGGCCATTCCCGATGATATGAATGAATTTGCCGACACCCTCTGGACCAGTCTCAATGAGGACAATAAGGTATCCCTCTTTGTCCGCTATATCGACATTGAGACAGGCTGCTGGGAATCTAAGATTATTAATAAGAACCAGTAACGGCAGATGAGTGCCGGAGGCAGGGATCAGCCGGCTCCGGCAGACAGATTTAAAAATACAGACAGAAATATAATCAGATCTGACATATGGAAAGGAACGTAAGACTCATGAAAGAATTAGAATTAAAATATGGCTGTAACCCTAATCAGAAGCCTTCCCGTATCTATATGGAGGAGGGAGAGCTTCCTATAAAAGTACTCAACGGACGCCCGGGATATATTAATTTCCTGGATGCCTTCAATGGATGGCAGCTGGTCAGTGAACTGAAAAAGGCAACCGGTCTTCCGGCAGCCACATCCTTCAAGCACGTATCCCCGGCCGGAGCGGCAGTGGGTCTGCCCCTGTCTGATACCCTGGCTAAGATTTACTGGGTGGATGACCTGGGAGAGCTGTCACCCCTGGCCTGTGCCTACGCCAGAGCCAGAGGAGCCGACAGGATGTCTTCCTATGGGGATTTCATTTCCCTGTCCGACACCTGCGACGTGGCTACGGCAAAGATGATCCAGCGGGAGGTTTCCGACGGTGTGATTGCCCCGGCCTATGAGCCTGAAGCCCTGGAGATTCTTAAGACCAAGAAAAAGGGTAATTACAATGTGATTCAGATCGATCCCGACTATGTTCCTGCCCAGCTGGAGCGCAAAGAGGTGTTCGGAATCACTTTTGAGCAGGGAAGAAATGAACTGGACATCGGGCCGGACTTCTTTGACAATATCGTGACTGAGAACAAGGATCTGACCGACCAGGCCAGGATCGACCTTGCCATCTCCATGATTACCCTCAAATATACCCAGTCCAATTCAGTATGTTATGTCAAGGACGGCCAGGCCATCGGTATCGGTGCCGGCCAGCAGTCCCGGATCCACTGCACCCGCCTTGCCGGCCAGAAAGC
Source organism: Lachnospiraceae bacterium UBA7026 (assembly GCA_002494165.1). Classification (GTDB taxonomy): domain Bacteria; phylum Bacillota; class Clostridia; order Lachnospirales; family Lachnospiraceae; genus Anaerobutyricum. Next base: position 18,641 of record DLBH01000055.1, read on the forward strand.
CGACAACTGGTGGCTGCGCCAGTCTCCCCAGGTCATGGGTCTTCCCTTTAAGGAGGAGGTTCGCCGGGCCGAGAGAGATAATGCCATCGACGTCTATATGGGTGATGAATATATGGACCTGCTGGCAGACGGAGCCTGGGAGGCTGTTTTCACAGAGAAACCGGCCGTATTTACCCGTGAAGAAAAGAGGGCATGGCTTGATAAACTTCAGGATGTGGCCCTTGGGTCTGACGCCTTCTTCCCCTTCGGTGACAATATCGAGCGGGCCCACAAGAGCGGTGTTAAATATGTAGCCCAGCCTGGCGGTTCCATCCGTGATGACAATGTGATCGAGACCTGTAATAAGTATGGTATGGTGATGGCCTTTACCGGCATCCGCCTTTTCCATCACTAAAAGTGAAAGTGTCCGGGAGGGAAACCGGACCTGAAGAATGAGACAGATGCTGGCATTGCTGACTGGCGGTGACTGCGGCATTGTGACTTTTATATTATTTGACTTTTATATTATTTGACTCTTATATAATATGACTCTTATATAATGTGACGATTATGTATCGGCGGAATCGCGGATATTGTAAAATGAGCGGGGAGGGTCCCGGCGCCAGTGATGGCGGCGCCGGGACCCTCCCCCTTCTTTATTCCATGTGTTTATGATCTTCAGCCCAGAGGCATTTCACTTTAGAGACTTTCCAGCCGGGCAAAGAAGTCCGGATAGGACACATCCACACAGGCAGAATCTCCGATGACCGTTTCCCCTGAAGCGTTGAGGCCGGCAATGGCAAAGGTCATGGCGATCCGGTGGTCCATGGAGCAGGTAACCGGAGCACCGTGAAGAGGCTTGCCGCCTTCTATGACAAAGCCATCCTCCCTGGCGAGGATATCAGCGCCCATGGCCTGGAGATTCTCAGTGACTAAGGTAATCCGGTCAGATTCTTTTACCTTAAGTTCCGCCGCATCCCGGATAAGAGTCCGGCCTTCTGCGAAGCAGGCCATGAGGGCAATGACAGGCAGTTCATCTATGAGGGTAGGGATGATGTCCCCCTCGATGACAGCAGCGTGGAGTCGGCTGGTCCTGACCCTGATGTCAGCCACAGGCTCCCCGCCGGCCTCCCTTTGGTTCATGAGGCTGAGGTCTGCCCCCATATCCCGGCAAACCTTGAGGATACCGGCCCTGGTGGCGTTGATTCCCACATTTTCTATGATCAGGTCTGAGTCAGGGGTGATCAGACCTGCCACAATGAAGTAGGCTGCGGAGGAAATATCCCCGGGTACGTCGATTCTCTGGCCCTTAAGTCTTGCCGGCGGCCTGATAGAGCAGGTATTTCCCCGGCTGCTTACCTGGGCCCCGAAGGACCGGAGCATCCTTTCCGTGTGGTCCCTGGACAGGGCAGGCTCCGTCACACTGGTTTCCCCGTCGGCGTAGAGGCCGGCCAGGAGGACGCAGGACTTGACCTGGGCGGAGGCCACCGGTGAATCATAGTGGATGGCTTTCAGGGGCCGGCCCTGGATGCGCAGGGGGGCACAGCCGTCCCCATTCACACTTTCCACGGAGGCCTTCATGAGGGTCAGGGGCTTGATAATCCGTTTCATGGGCCGGCTGTTGAGGGAAGCGTCCCCGGACAGGACCGACTGGAAGTTCTGGCCGGCCAGGATGCCGGAAATCAGCCGGGTGGTCGTTCCACTGTTGCCCACATCCAGAGTCCCGGAGGGGGCCTTAAGACCATGGAGGCCTCTGCCGTGGACATAGATGGCCTGGTCTGTCTCCTCAATCCCAATGCCCATGGCCCTGAAACAGTTGATGGTAGCCAGACAGTCGGCCCCCTTGAGGAAGCCGTGGATTTCTGTAGTGCCTTCTGCCAGGGCGCCGAACATGACTGCCCTGTGGCTGATGGATTTATCTCCGGGAACCGTCAGCCGGCCCCGGAGATGATGCTTTTGCTTTATGATCTTCATGGAGTATCGCTCCTTTTTATAAACTGATTGATGGATTAGCGGACATGGACAACATAGTTCTTGCCCTTCAGCACCTGGGCCGCCTTCTGGCAGGATTCGGCATCGTAGAGGATGATCTCCAGGACACCTTCCTCAAACTCCCGGTTGTGGACGATGCCGATGTTCTTGATACTGATACTGTTGAAGGCCAGCTGGGAAGCGGCGGTGGCGATGGTCCCCGGTTCATCGGGAATGTCGATATAAAGTTTGTGGACCTTTTCAAAAAGGCCTGTCCCATGGTCTGGAACCGAGTTCCTGTATTCCCCTGCCTCCCGGAAATACTCATTGACATAGGGACCGTTGTCCTCGTCTAAGGCCACGATCATGGCCTGCAGGTCGCTGATCATATTTTCCAGAAGTTTCTTTATATTAGGGGAGTTGCTCTCGCAGATCTGCTCCCACATGACCGGCGAGGAGGAGGCGATCCGGGTGATATCCTTAAAACCTCCCGCAGCCAGCTGCTTGAGCATGCCCGTGCCTGTGTCGGCCCTTCTCACCAGATGGACCAGTTCTGCCGCTATAATATGGGGCACATGGGAGATGGCTGCGGTGATAAAGTCGTGCTCTTTGGCCTTGAGGGTTACGGGGAGGGCTCCCAATCCCTGGATATAGGAGGAGAACTGGGTGGTCATGGCAAAGGAAGTACGGTCTCCCGGGGTGAGAAAATAGTAGGCATTTTCCAGAAGATGGTCATTGGCGTTGGCAAAGCCGGACTTTTCTGACCCTACCATGGGATGGCCTCCTATGAAATGCTGGTCCATATCTAGTTTCTCCACCGCTTTCTGGATGGGGGTCTTGACACTTCCCACGTCTGTAATCAGACAGTTCTCTGGAAGAATGTCCTTAAGCTGCCTGAGGTATTCGATATTAACGGAGACCGGGGCACAAAGAAAGAGAATGTCACAGTCAGAAAAAGCCTGGTCCGCCTGGCTGACCGGCCTGTTGACAATGCCCTTGCTTACAGCCAGGTCCAGGGACTCCTTGTCCACATCGCAAGCAGTGATAACCGTGGCGGGATGGATTCTCCTGATGGTGGCGGCGATGGATCCGCCGATCAGGCCAAGGCCGATAAAGCCGACCTTAATGGCATCTGTATACATAATAAAACCTCCGGAGTTATGATCTTATGACGCAGGTCCGGGCAGGGGATTATGGCCTCAGAACTGCTGGGAATTTAACTATGCCCATTTTACATTTAAGGACAGCCAGTGTCAACACTTTTCTACATTAAAGCGAGAAACTAAAACTGTCATGAAAGAGTCCGGTCCGGCTTATGGGCGGCAGGGGCATGGGAAGAACCGGCAGGGCTTTGGAAAATTGAGGGATTATAAAGCCGGACTGTAGGTTATTTTGGTAAAATTGTCCTTGTAATGCAAAAGGATTTTTAGTAAAATAGTCTTGTGAGTTTTGTTCGGGCTGACAATCGTCAGTCTTTTTTGACGAATTGATGTGGAACCGAATTCCGAATTAATACCATAAACAATATAGGAGGAACTGATTTATGAATGTATATGCTACCGAGAATGTTAGGAACGTCGTACTGCTTGGACATGGCGGATGTGGAAAGACTTCTCTGATTGAGTCTATGGCCTTCGCGACAGGTGTAATCAAGAGAGTACGTACAGTAGCTGAGGGTGGAACCATCAGCGACTACGATAAGGAAGAGATCAAGAGGCAGTTCTCCATTCAGGCAACAGTTATTCCTCTGGAACTGGACAATGTTAAAGTTAATATTCTCGATACTCCCGGCCTTTTTGATTTTGCCGGTGAGGTCTATGAGGCACTTAGTGTAGCCGACGCAGCTGTGATCGTGATCAACGGCAAGTCAGGCGTTGAGGTCGGAACCCGCAAGAGCTTTGATTTCTGTGCAAAGAGGGGTATTCCGGTTATCGTTTACATCACCAATGTAGAGGATGAGCATGTGGACGCCGCCGCTATCGTGGAAGAACTGCGCGAGAGCTACGGCAATAAGATCGTTCCATTCCAGATGCCTATGAAGGAAGGCCATGATTTCAAGGGCTTTATCAATGCTGCCAAGATGATCGTGGCAAGCCAGCAGGGTGACGGAAGCTTTGCAGAAGCTGTTGTGGAAGACGGCGAGAATGATGAGCTTGACGATTACCGTATGCAGCTTCTCGAGGGAGTGGCTGAGACCAGCGAAGAGCTGATGGAGAAGTTCTTTGAGGAAGAGCCTTTCACAGAGGAAGAGATCAGCCAGGCCATCGTTGATTCCGTATCCGCAAGAGATCTCATGCCGGTAATCTGCGGTGCCATCAGCACAGATTACGGTGCCAGGGTTCTTCTTGATGCCATGGTGAATTACTTCTCCGCACCGGGTGCCGTTGCTGACCAGTTTGTCGGTAAGAAAGTGAAGACTGATGAGGAAGTGAAGGCCACCTTTGATCCCAGTGCTCCTGTCAGCGCTTATGTATTTAAGACAATCGTGGATCCTTTCGTAGGACGATTCTCTCTGATCAAGGTTACAGATGGTGTTCTCAATGCGGACTGCACTCTCTATAACAGCAACAAGGAGACAGAAGAGCGTATCGGTAAGCTCTATATCCTCCGCGGTAAGGACCAGTTTGAAGTAAGCACCATTAATCCCGGTGATATCGGAGCCATTGCCAAGCTTTCCGTAACCAAGACCGGTGACACCCTCTCCGTGAAGAATGATCCGGTAATCTTCAACCAGGCTGAGATTCCCGTACCATACACCTTCATGCGCTACGAGGCCAAGAGCAAGGGCGATGAGGACAAGGTATCCTCCGCTCTGAGGAAGCTTATGGATGAGGACCTGACTCTCCGCGAGGAGAATGATAAGGCCAACCGCCAGATGCTCCTTTACGGTATGGGTGACCAGCATCTTGAGATCGTAAGAAGCAAGCTGGCTGACCGTTACAAAGTAGAGATCGACCTGGTTAAGCCCAAGGTAGCCTTCAAGGAGACCATCCGGGGCAACACAGAGGTTCGTGGTAAATATAAGAAGCAGTCCGGCGGACATGGCCAGTACGGTGATGTTCTCATGACCTTCGAGCCCAGCGGTGATCTGGAGACTCCTTACGAGTTCTCTGAGAAGATCTTCGGTGGAGCAGTTCCCAAGAACTACTTCCCGGCTGTTGAAAAGGGTATCGCAGAGTCCTGTCTCAAGGGACCCCTGGCAGGCTATCCTGTAGTTGGTATTAAGGCTACCCTTATCGACGGTTCCTACCATCCTGTAGATTCCTCCGAGATGGCTTTCAAGATGGCAGCCATCACTGCTTTCAAGAATGGTGTTATGGAGTGTAAGCCGGTTCTTCTTGAGCCTATTGTTAACCTCAAGGTTGATGTTCTTGATAAGAATACCGGTGACGTTATGGGTGACCTTAACAAGCGCCGCGGCCGTATCCTTGGCATGAATCCCATCGAGGGCGGACGCCAGGAGCTGGTTGCTGATATCCCCCTTGCCAGCCTTGTCGGATATTCCACAGACCTTCGTTCCATGACCGGTGGAAGCGGAGAGTTCTCCTATGAGTTCAGCCGCTATGAGCAGATGCCCGCTGACGCCCAGGAGAAGGTTCTCAAAGAGGCTGAGGCAGAGAAAGAGAAAGAGAAATAGAATATCTTTATCAGATAAAGAGATGATTTTAATCCAGGACCCCGGACCAGCCGGGGTCCTTTTTTCATATGAAGTAAATTGCTTTAGAAGACGGACCGTCTCCAGGTGGGCTCTTATTAAAAAAATGTTTCACTTTGTATAAAATTAAATACTTGATAATAAAGTCATAATATGGTACTATCTTTCAGGTAAAAACACATGTATTTGTGTGGCGAACATTACTAGTTCAGACAGGAGGAGTTCATGGAGGCAGAAACTAAGTTTTTTACTGTGAAGAGGAGAGCCCTCCCTGAAGTGCTTTTGAAGGTGGTGGAAGTGAATCAGCTTCTTTACAGCGGAAAGGCCAGGACCATCCGTGAAGCCATTGATTATGTAGGCATCAGCAGAAGCTCTTATTACAAGTACAAGGATGATATATTTCCCATGCATGAAAAGATCCAGGGTAAGACCATCACCTTTGTTATGGAGATGGAAGACCGGCCGGGACTGCTGGCAGATATCCTGAGGATGGTGGCGTCCTGCCAGGTGAATGTTCTTTCCATTCATCAGAGCATACCGGTCAGGAATATAGCCCTGGTTACCCTCAGTGTCCGCATTCTTCCCATCAGTGAAGATGTCAACGGCCTTTTTGAGAGGATTGAACATGCGGAAGGGATTCATAATCTGAAGATTGTGTCTGCGGAATAGGGCAGTAAAGGGAATGATAATTGGAGAGGATATGACAGACAGGAGGAAGCTATGGCAAAAGTAGCAGTTTTAGGATATGGCACTATTGGTGCCGGCGTAGTAAAGGTACTCGAGGGTAATGCCGAGGCGATTGAAAAGCGGGCAAAGGAGAGGATTGAAGTAAAAAGAATCCTTGACCTGAGAGACTTCCCTGATGACCCCCATGGCCATATGGTTACCCATAATTTTGATGACATAGCAGGGGATGAGGAGATTGATGTGGTAGTAGAATGCATGGGCGGAATCGAGCCGGCCTATCATTTTGTCAAGGCCTCCCTGCTGGCAGGAAAAAGTGTGGTGACCTCCAACAAGGAGCTGGTGGCAAAGCGGGGGGCGGAATTGATCTCCATCGCGGCTGATAAAAAGAGCAATTTCCTTTTCGGGGCCAGTGTAGGTGGTGGAATTCCCATCATCCGGCCCATTCTGGCCTGCCTGTCCGCCGATGTACTCTACAGTATCAAGGGTATCCTGAACGGCACGACCAACTTCATGCTGTCTGCCATGGAGGAGAGGGGCTGGACCTTTGAAAGAGCCTTAAAGAAAGCCCAGGACCTGGGATATGCCGAGAGGAATCCCGAGGCGGATGTGGAAGGTTTTGATGCCTGCAGAAAGATTGCCATTCTGACCTCCCTTGCTCTTGAACACCAGGTGGATTTCGAGGACGTTGAGACAGAGGGAATCAGCTCCATAACCACAGAGGATATCCGCTATGCCCTCAAGCTGCACCGGACCATCAGACTTCTCGCCATCAGCATTATGAAGGATGGAAAGAATTATGCCATGGTCAGTCCTTTTATGATTGATGAGACCAGTCCCCTGGCCAGTGTGCGTGATGTCTTTAATGCCATCCTGGTCCACGGCAATATGTCGGACGATATTATGTTCTACGGCAAAGGAGCAGGATCCCTGCCCACGGCCAGCGCCGTCTGTGCCGACGTGGTGGACTGTGTCAGGAGCAAGGGGCACCACAAGGAGATACCCTGGAATCCTCAGAAGGCGGAGCTTTCAGACAATGGCGGCTTTGCCCGTAAGTTCTTTGTCCGCCTGGAAAATGAGGTGACAGAGGAGGAGATCAGTCAGGCCTTCGGTCAGGTGGATTATGTGGACCTGGAGGATGAGGACCTTGTGGAGAAGGCATTTGTTACCGGAATCATGACAGAGAAGGATTTCAAAGCCGCCGTGGCAAAGACCGGCAGGCTGATTAACAGAATACGTCTTGACTGATTGATGTAAAACCGATAGAATAACTCAGACGCATGTAATAAGAGCATAAGAGATTCTGACAGAGAGACAGATGCGTCGGGTCTGATAGATAAAAAAGACGCGGACCGGTTCTGCAAAGGCCTTTCCGTAATAGGAGGATAATAACGTTGCTGATCGTAAAAAAGTTTGGTGGTACATCTGTTGCCAACAAAGAGAGAATATTCAATGTGGCCAGGAGATGTATCGAGGAATACCAGAGGGGAAATGATGTTGTCATTGTTTTATCTGCCATGGGCAAGTCCACCGATGAGCTCATAGAGATGGCCAGGGATATTAATCCGTCACCCTCCAAGAGAGAGATGGATATGCTGGTTACTACCGGTGAGCAGGTTTCCGTTTCCCTGATGGCCATGGCCATGGATTTCATGAGAATCCCGGCCGTTTCCCTGAATGCCTTTCAGGTAGCCATGCACACAACCCACCGGTATGGTAATGCCAAGCTCAAAAGGATTGATACGGACCGTATCCGCAATGAGCTTGAGCAGAGGAAGATTGTCATCATTACCGGTTTCCAGGGTGTGGATAAGTTTGATAATGTTACAACCCTGGGAAGAGGTGGTTCGGATACGACGGCGGTTGCCCTGGCGGCAGCTCTCCACGCCGATGCCTGTGAGATTTTCACAGATGTGGATGGAGTCTACACAGCGGATCCCAGATATGTGAAGAATGCCAGGAAGCTTGACTGCATTACCTATGATGAGATGCTGGAGCTGGCCACCCTGGGTGCCGGAGTACTCCATAACCGGTCTGTGGAGATGGCCAAGAAGTACGGCGTGCAGCTGGTAGTCAGATCCAGTTTGAATAATAATGAAGGAACCGTGGTAAAGGAAGGAGCTAATATGGAAAAGATGTTGGTAAGTGGTGTCGCAGTGGACAAGAATGCGGCCAGAATCGCAGTGATTGGATTAAAGGATGAGCCGGGAATCGCTTTCCATCTTTTTAATGCTCTCGCCAGCAAGAAGATCAATATAGATATTATCCTGCAGTCTGTAGGCCGTGACGGCACCAAGGATATCTCCTTCACTGTCGAAGAGGATGAGGCCGATGAGGCGATTGCCGTTTTGCAGAAGAACTTCCCGAGAAGTGAGTACAAGGCCATCAATATGGATAAGAAGGTTGCCAAGCTCTCCATCGTGGGTGCCGGCATGCAGACTCATTCCGGTGTGGCTGCCACCATGTTTGAAGCTCTCTACGATGCAGGGGTGAATATCCGTATGATCAGTACTTCTGAGATCAGGGTTACAGTGCTCATCGACGAGGACAATGCGGACAAGGCTCTCAGGTCTGTCCATGATAAGTTCTCCCTGGGTGACTAAGACAGGCCGGACCGGTCAGGGGACAGAATGCTGCCTGATTGAAGTGACTAAGGACCTTTTAGAAGAAAAATGTTATTCTTTCAAATAATAAATTATTTGTTCAGAATGTGAAATTTTATTTAAGAAGTTGCTTAGAAGTGTGAAGATTTCGGTTTTCTCACTTCTTTTTTTATGATAAAATGTTACAAGACTTATAACGAATAGTAGCTTATTTTATTCCCTTGCAGGGGAACATCCCTTGCAGGCGACAGGGTATGTGAGGTACAAGGAATGAAAAGACAAGATTATTTATCCTGGGATGCCTATTTTATGGGTGTGGCCCTGCTCTCGGCCCAGAGAAGCAAGGACAGCAATACCCAGGTGGGCGCATGTATCGTAGATCCTAACAATAAGATTCTTTCCATGGGTTACAATGGTATGCCTACCGGCTGCAGCGATGACAGGATGCCCTGGGATAGAGAGGGAACTCCCCTGGACACCAAGTATATGTACGTGTGTCACGCAGAGTTGAACGCCATCCTGAATTTCAGCGGCGGCAGCCTCAAGGGGGCCAGGATCTACACGACCCTCTTCCCCTGTAATGAATGTGCCAAGGCTATCATCCAGGCAGGGATCAGGGAAGTAATCTACTATTCAGATAAATATGCCCGGACAGATTCCATCATAGCATCCAAGAGGATGATGGATATGGTGGGGATCACCTACCGGCCTTATAAAATGGAGGAAAAGGAGCTTATCCTGGAGCTTTAAACAGCTTCTGACCCCGGTCCGGAGGAGAGAAGCATACACAACAAACATAAACAATGATAATAATGAGAAAGACTTGACACATAGACTTCGGCATGGTATATTAGCTAAGGTTTGAAAACAAAGAAGAGTGTCCACTCTCACCTTAGCACAGCGGTGACTCGGGTTAATAAGAGCGCATAGTACTATGTTTCCCATGGCTGCGGTTTTTATGGCTGCGGACAGGGTACTATTGTTTGTGCGGTTTCTGGTGGATAGTCTTTGCAGCTATCCATTTTTGTTTGCTTACTGGATTATTTATTATGGAGGTGTGATACTATCAACGAATTGATGATTAACGAACAGGTTCGGGACAGAGAGGTAAGGGTTATCGGAAGTGACGGAAACCAGCTTGGTATTATGTCCGCTAAAGAGGCAATGAAGATTGCCCGCGAGCAGGAGCTGGACCTTGTGAAGATTGCCCCGCACGCTAAACCGCCTGTGTGCAAGATTATTGATTACGGTAAGTACCGTTACGAGCTGAGCCGCAAGGAGAAGGAAGCGAAAAAGAAGCAGAAGACCATCGATGTTAAGGAAGTAAGACTTTCCCCCAATATCGATAAGAACGATCTGAATACTAAAGTGAACCAGGCCAGAAAGTTTCTCTCCAAAGGAGATAAGGTCAAGGTAACACTGCGTTTCCGGGGCAGAGAGCTCGCCCATGTAAATACCAGCAAAGTGATTTTAGATGAGTTCGCCAGTCAGCTTGAAGATTGTGCTGTAGTGGAAAAGAAACCGAAATTTGAGGGCAGGAGCATGATTATGTTTCTCGCTCAGAAGCGGTAAGGTAGATAAGACAGGAGGAAGATTGTTATGCCGAAGATGAAGACCAAAAGGGCTGCTGCAAAGCGTTTTAAAGTGACGGGAACCGGAAAGTTAAAGAGATATAAAGCTTATAAGAGCCATATTCTTACAAAGAAGTCTCAGAAGAGAAAGAGAAATCTGAGAAAGCCGGCTATGACCGATGCATCTAACGTTAAGAACATGAAGAAGATTTTACCGTATCTTTAAGATTTATATCAGGAGGATTAGATAGATGGCTAGAGTGAAAGGCGCACTGGGCGCAAGAAAAAGACATAACCGTACATTAAAGCTTGCCAAGGGTTACAGAGGAGCAAGATCCAAGCAGTACAGAGTTGCCAAGCAGTCTGTTATGAGAGCTCTTACAAGTGCTTACGCAGGAAGAAAGCAGAGAAAGAGACAGTTCAGACAGCTTTGGATTGCACGTATCAACGCTGCGGCAAGAATGAATGGTATCTCCTACAGCAAGTTCATGTATGGACTGAAGCAGGCTGGAGTTGAGATCAACAGAAAGATGCTC
>DLBH01000086.1:0-443 GCA_002494165.1 Lachnospiraceae bacterium UBA7026
TTCTATCCCTACCAGTGGGATCTGGATTACGCTAACCCGGTGGTCTTCAATGACATGACTGCCAATATGCTCTACCTTTGCAACCACGGTGTTGACATCATCCGTCTCGACGCAGTTCCCTACATCTGGAAGGAACTTGGGACCAACTGCCGTAACCTGCCCCAGGTCCACACACTTGTGAGGATCATGAGGATGGCTTCGGAAGTGGTCTGCCCCGGAACCCTCCTTTTGGGAGAGGTTGTCATGGAGCCCTCCAAGGTCGTTCCCTATTTTGGAACAGTGGAGAAGCCGGAATGTCACATGCTTTATAATGTGACTACCATGGCCAGCACCTGGCACACAGTTGCCACCAGAGATGTGAGACTCCTTCGGCACCAGCTTGAGACCGTGTTTGCTCTCCCCAGAGAGTACACCTTCCTCAACTATCTGCGCTGCCACGACGA
>DLBH01000086.1:495-7917 GCA_002494165.1 Lachnospiraceae bacterium UBA7026
CGCTGCCACGACGATATCGGCTGGGGACTGGACTATGATTTCCTGTCCCAGTTTGGTATGGAGGAGGTTCCCCATAAAAAGTTCCTCAATGACTGCTTTACCGGTAAGCTGGCTTACAGCAACTACCGGGGAGAGCTCTACAACGATGACCCCCGTCTCGGCGATGCCAGACTCTGTGGAACCACCGCTTCTCTTTGCGGTGTGGAAGCGGGAGGCTTCGAGGGTGATGATCAGAAGGTGAATATAGGTATCCGTCTGGATCTCATGCTCCATGCCTTCCTCTTTACCCAGACCGGTATTCCTGTTCTTTACAGCGGTGACGAGATCGGCCAGGTTAACGATTACTCATATCACGAGAATCCTCTGAAATGGGATGACAGCCGTTATCTTCACAGGGGTGATTTCAACTGGGAAAATGCTGAGAAGAGGACCGACGAAAGTACGGTTGAGGGCAAAATCTTCCAGGCACTGAGAAAGTTTGAAACCATCCGTCAGGACCATCCGGCCTTTGACAGTGACGCGGATATGTGGATCGTGGAGCCTTACAATGACCATATTCTGGGTATCGGCCGTTACTATGAGGGAGAGAAGCTGATCGCTCTATTTAATTTCAGTGATTTCGATGAGACTGCATGGATCAATGAGCCTGAGGATTACATAGACCTTATGACCGGCCAGAGCAGACCGGCCAAGGCTGTGGGAGTCCCGGCCAAGGATTTTGCCTGGCTTCTGGCAAAAATCTGACGCCGTCCTGGTAAGATCAGCTTTTGAGACTGGTCCTGGATGCTCCTTGCGTGTCAGCTGAACTTTTGATTGAAATTATTTAGAAATCAGTTTGATTTTTAAAACAATTATTGTATAATATTAATTGTAAGAATATTGTAAGAATTAAAATATTACAATATTTCTAAAAATGATTTCCGGAATAATCTTCCAGTAAGATTTCCGGACAATGAGCGGAATATTTCCCAGTCTTCTTTAGGGGAGAAGGCGGGAAAAACCGGTTCTGCCTGACAACTGAATATGGTTTTAAGGCAGTTCCCTGTAATTGTGCCTGATACGCGCTTGCGTATTTGGAATAAAGCAACCTTTATTATTATTTAAGGAAGAGAGGAAGTAACTATGGCATTGGATTACAGAAAATGCGCGCAAGAGATTTATGATAATATCGGCGGTAAGGACAATATCGTCAGCGCGGCACACTGTGCGACCAGGTTGAGACTTGTTATTGCTGATAACAGCAAGATTAACAAGGACGCTCTTGACAACGTGGAAGGAGTTAAGGGTATGTTTGAGAACGGTGGCCAGCTTCAGCTGATCATCGGTACAGGAACTGTTAACAAGGTATTCGATGAGTTTATCGATATCTCCGGAGTAACCGCAGCATCCAAGGATGAGGCAAAGGCAGCGGCAGCAGCCCAGCAGCCCGTTTGGAAGAGAATGCTGAAGACCATCGGTGACGTATTCGTTCCGATCCTTCCTGCAATCGTAGCTTCCGGTCTTATGATGGGTCTTGTAGAGGCTCTTGGTAAGGCTATCCCCGGATTTGGTGACACAGCATGGTACGGCTTCCTGGATCTGGCGGCCAACACAGCTTTCGCTTTCCTGCCTGTTATTGTAGCGATTTCTGCAGCCAGAGTATTCGGATGTAATATCTTCCTCGGCGCAGTAATGGGTCTGATGATGGTTCACGGCGGCCTGCTCAACGCATGGAACGCAGGTAACCCTGACGCGATCAACGCTTTCTTCGGCGTTACAGACGGAAAGATTCCGACCTGGAACCTCTTTGGTAACATTAAGATTGGTGATTATGTACTCGGTTCCATACAGAGGGTTGGTTACCAGGGCCACGTAATCCCGGTTATCATCTCCATCTTCGTCATGGCTCAGATTGAGAAATGGCTCCACAAGCATGTACCGGAGATGATCGACCTCTTCGTAGTTCCGTTATGTACTGTACTTTCAACAGCATTACTTACCTTCATCGTAATTGGACCGATCTTCTCCAAGCTGGAGACAATCGTTCTTGCAGGTGCCCAGCAGCTGATCACAGTTGGTTTCGGTATCGGTGCACTGGCCATGGGTGCCCTCTACCCGGTAACGGTAGTTATGGGTCTCCACCATATGTACAATGTTATCGAGGCTGGTATGCTGGCAAGTGCTGAGTTCAACAACCTCAACATCTGGATGCCTATCGCATCCGCAGCTAACTTCGCACAGTTTGGTGCCTGTCTCGCAGTTGGTATCAAGTGTGTCAGCAACAAGACAAAGCAGGTAGCCATTCCTTCATCCCTGTCCGCAGCTCTTGGTATCACAGAGCCGGCCATCTTCGGTGTAAACATGCGATTCTTCAAGCCTTTCGTATGTGGTATGATCGGTGGTGCCCTGGGTGCATGGTTTGGTTCCATCACAGGTCTTGGCGCTAAGGCTTACGGTGTTACAGGTATTCCCGGATACCTTACTATCAACAATCCTGTAACTTACACAATCATGCTTGCCATCGCTGGTGGTATCGCATTCGCTCTTACCTGGGTAATCTGGAAAGAGGACGAGGCTGATATCAAGAAAGAGAAGGAAGCTCAGGCCAAGGCAGCAGCCCAGGCAGCAGCAGAGGCAGCTTTCCAGACTCCTAAGAATTACGTTATGACCTGTAAGGCCGGCAAGGTTCTTGCTCCTACAAACGGTAAGGTTGTTAAGAGAGACGACATCCCGGATCCCACATTTGCTTCTGGCTTACTTGGCGACGGTGTTGGAATCTACTCCGACGACGGAATCGTAGTTGCTCCGTTCGACGGCACCATCAGCTCCGTAGCAGCTTCCAAGCATGCGATCGGTCTCACAGGCCCTGGCGGAATCGAGTTCCTCATCCATGTTGGTGTTGACACCGTTAAGATGGAAGGCGACGGATTCGAGCCTCAGGTAGCTGAGGGCGACGCTGTTAAGGAAGGCGACGTTATTCTTAAGTTCAGCAAGGCTAAGATTGCTGACGCTGGTTACTCAGATTGTGTTGTTTGTCTGATGGCTAACTCCGATATGCAGGAAGACCTTCAGGTAGGAGATAACTTATAATCTGACCATCTCATTTATGTTAATATCAGGTCTGGTTAGTTTACAGTAATTTATGTAAAGGCTGGTTCCTGATGAGAAAAGTATCATAATATAATAACAGCCGGCAGGTCATATCCACGACCTGCCGGCTGTTGTATGAAAGCATTTTTTTAGTTAGTTTCTTTATATTTCTTCTGTTTTAATCGATTCTTTTTTTTGTTTTAATAGTACTTTCTTAATCGATTCTTATACCTTCTTTTATCTGATTCTGTATCATTCGGTCTTTATTTCTGTTTTTTTACTTGACCCTGTATATATTGGAGCAGGTGTAAAGGTCTTCATAATGGGAAGCGATCATAAGATGAATCCGGCCCTGCAGGTCCACATTGATGCCTTCAGGTTCCCGGTGGCTGAGCCCGGAGGCTCCGTTGATGGTCCGGATGGTCATGCTTTTTGTAAAGATATTATAGGTCCTGACCTTGATGGGATAATAAGACTGACCAAGCTCCCTGCATTCCTCCTGGCTGGGACCGCCCTCCACCGTATAGAGGAGGCCTCCTCGGATGGCGAAGCCCTGGAAGGTTCCGAAATCATTGGATACCGTAAAGCTTTTGATCACTTTTTTGGGCTTGATCTTGCGGCCCTGGTATAACCGGTAATACTGGAAACGAACCTTGCTTCCCCGGGAGATCCTCACACAGAGGAAGTTTCCGTCAGGACTGATGGCCGGACATAAGTTACTGCCATATGAGCCTTTACCCGATATTCTGATCTTATAACGGATGGGACCATGTTCTTTTAAGGTTTTGCCCGGCTGGAAGATGAAGCAGGAGATGGAAGTAGGTCCCCCCTTGGAAGAGGAGTAGTCGCTTCCAATCCAGAGGTAGCTGACTCCGTTTTTACGGGTACAGGCCAGGGTAGTGCCGTGACCGAAATTTTTCAGGGTCATATAATCTTCAGAATAGCTGCCATCCGCCCGGTAAAGGACCCTGGTCAGACGGAGGGAATTCTTCCATGAACCATAGCTGGCCAGGTTGGTCAGATAATAATAATAGATACCATCGGTCGTCCAGCCCTGGGGCAGCCTGGCTGTGGCCAGGCGGGTCGCCGGATGAACCAGTTCCAGGTCAGAACCGGCCGGCTCTGCTGGTGTTGAGTCGGAAATCTTCTTTTGAAGGTCCGGCGTCAGCACAGCCATCTGGATATTATTCTTTTTGGATATCTTCCTTACCGCCTTTGCCTGACCGGTCAATGGCAAGACCACCACGGCCAGAAGGAGAGTAAAGAGACCGATTGTCAAACTTCTAAATCCTTTTCTCATAGCAATTCTCCCTTGTGTTCAAGACTGGCTTTCCATAAGGAAATGCCTTTTTTATTGTCTAGTGTAATAATTGTGTAGTGGAACTATAATATCATATAAGTACTGCCGTACAATGGTATTATTGGGGATATTAAGTAGAAAATAGATAGGGATATAAACCCAAAATATCCATTTTACAATAGTATTATAAGGGGCAAACTGCATAAAATGGATAGGGATATAGACCCAGGCTATCCATTTTACAATAGTATAATAAGGGGCAAACCGCATAAAATGGATAGGGATATAAACCCAGGCTATCCATCCTATAACACTATTATAAATAGCATACTCCAAAAAAGCCAGGGAATTGTGATGATAGGCTAAAAGAGACTATTTTCAAAGAGGGACAGGGTGACTGCCTCCAGCTCCTTCTGGCTTAAGGTCTCCCCCTGTTCTATGTAGGTCTTGGCGATCCCGGTCATACTGCCGGCATAAAAGGAGGCCGCGTAGCTGCGGGCATCACCGCTTATATGAGGCAGAAAGCAGCTACAGCAGGAGAAGGACTCTACCAGGCCATCGTACATGAGATAGGTGATATTATTCTCCACCAGCATCCGGATAAAATCGGCCTGCCGGATAATATAATTGCTGTAATCCAGGCAGAGCTTCCTAAGGCCCCAGTCGCCCTCGCCATCATGGTCCTGGGGACTGTAGCAGTAGTCCTCCTGGAAAATGTAGGTGATGACCTTGTCCTTTGATTTGAAGAGGGAATAAAAGGTCTGTCTGGAGATGCCGGCCTGTTTGCACAATTCACTGACACTGATCTGGGAAAAGGGCTTCTCCTCCAGCAGTTGAAGCAGGGCGGTGCAGATATTTTTCTGGGAAGCTCTCGCTGTTTTATTATTGCCACAATACATAAATTTACCCCGGATAAATAACTTGACAAGTGTAAAGGTTTGCGTTATTATTCTAACATAAACTTGACAGTTGTCAAGATTTCAGGCCACAATCTGGCCAAATAGCAAGGCTTTCAGGGGAAAGCCATATTTTTTCACAAGATATTAGCACTCAATTATAACGAGTGCTGATTACAAATCTGTGAAATGAATAATATTTTATACAGACTCCGCTGCCGGATCCCTGTCTGCTCCGCTGGACAGGACTCTTTATGGCGGAGCTAAGGAGGTATCTTTATGGCAGTTTTACCAGTTTATAATACACTAGTGGTACCGGATGCCAATATTTATTTTAAATCCGATTCCTATGAGAAGATGACCGGAAGGGCGCCGGCCATCGAAGATAAGGTGACCATTGTAGTTGCCAGAAAGCCCATCAGCCAGAAGGAGATGGATGAGGACAGCTTCTATCCCATCGGCGTATCCGGAGTGATTACCGAGATTAATAATAACGGATATATTGTAATCCATACCCGTTACCGGGTAAATGTAGAGGAGGTCTCTGTCTACAAGGACTATATGATCGACCTGTCCATATCCAAGCGGAGGGATATCGAGGACATCGATGAGAAGGACTTAGAGGCCAAGGTCAAGGAGATCAAGGCCGCCATGCTGCGCTTCAGTGAGAGCTTCCAGCAGGCCAATATGGCCAGGGCCTATATCAGCCAGCTCAATACCATAGGAGAGATCATCTCTGCCATGTCTCCCTGGATCATGAACTCCAACAGTGAGCGCTACGAGATCCTGGCAGAGGACAGCCAGAAGAAGCGGGCTGAGATGATGGAACAGATGATCTATGAGAATATCGAGATGTTCAAGCTCAATTCAGAGGCCAAGAGTGCCCAGGAGGAAGATTATCAGAAGATCTACCGGGAGTCTGCCATCAAGAAGCAGATGGAGTTTCTGCAGAAGGAGCTGGATGAGATGCACCCGGAAAATGTCTCTGACCTCCGTAAGCTGGAGATCAAGATCGAGGAATCCGGTATGAACGAGACGGCAAGGAAAGAGGCGGAGAAAATCCTCAACAGGCTCAAGTCTGAAGGTCAGAACAGTGCGGAATCCGGCATGCTCTACGACTACCTGGATTTTGTCACAGGCCTGTCCTGGAAAAAGGAGGCGGCCCAGACCATCGACCTTGACCGGGCGGAAAAGGTCCTTGAGGAAGATCATTTCGGCCTGAAAAAGGTCAAGGAGAGGATCATCCAGCAGATTGCCGTCATGAATCTGAAGAAAAAGCAGACCGGATCTATCCTGCTCTTTGTGGGAGCCCCCGGAACCGGCAAGACCAGTATCGGCCAGAGTATCGCCAAAGCCTTGCAGAGAGAGTACGTCCGTGTCAGCCTGGGCGGCGTCCGGGATGAGGCGGATATCCGGGGCCACAGGCGGACCTATATCGGTGCCATGCCCGGAAGGATCATGGACGGAATCCAGAAGAGTGGCGTCTCCAACCCGGTCATGGTTCTCGATGAGGTGGACAAGCTGTCCATGTCCTATAACGGGGACCCGGCCAGCGCCCTTCTGGAGGTCCTGGACCCGGAGCAGAACAGCACCTTCACAGACCACTATATGAATGTGCCCTATGACTTGTCTGACGTTATGTTTATCTGTACGGCCAACTCAGCGGATACCATACCCGAGCCTCTGCTCAACCGTATGGAAGTGATCCAGTTCCAGGGCTACAGTCCTTTAGAGAAGCTGCAGATCGCCAGAAGACACCTGCTGCCCAAGGCTATGGATGCCGTGGGAATCACGGAGGATGACCTGGCCATCTCCGACGAGGTTCTGGCCGAGATCATCAGCGGCTACACCAGGGAAGGAGGGGTCCGGGGCTTAAAGAAAAGGATGGATACCCTCTGCCGGTCGGCGGCAGTCCGCATCGTCCGGGGCCATGAGGGCCAGTTAAATATTGACAGTGGGAGCCTGAGGGATTATCTGGATATGCATCCCATCCGCCACGGCCTGGTCAAGGATGACTCCCGGCCCGGTATCGTGACCGGCCTGGCCTGGACGGCCGTAGGTGGGGAGATCCTCTATATAGAGACCCTCTTTACCAAGGGAGACGGCAAGGTGACTATCACCGGCCAGCTGGGGGATGTGATGAAGGAATCCGCCCAG
>DLBH01000086.1:7970-17311 GCA_002494165.1 Lachnospiraceae bacterium UBA7026
ATGAAGGAATCCGCCCAGATCGCCATCAGCCTGGTCAAGTCCCTCTTCCCGGACAAAGCAGAGCTCTTTGACAAGCATAACCTGCACATTCATGTACCGGACGGAGCTACTCCCAAGGATGGTCCTTCTGCCGGTATTACCCTGACCACAGCCCTCTCCTCACTGATAAATAATAAGCCGGTTACTCCCCACACAGCCATGACCGGTGAGGTTTCCCTCCAGGGAGATGTCAATCCCATCGGCGGGCTTCCGGAGAAGCTGATGGCCGCCCAGAGGGCAGGGGTGACCAGGGTCTTCATCCCCAAGGATAATGAAGAGGACTTAAGAGATGTGGCCGAGGAAGTAAAGGCCCAGCTGACCATCCTGCCCGTAAGCCGGGTGGAAGAAGTTCTCAAAACCCTGGAGATCATAGACGTCCGGACCAGGAAGCGGAAGGAAAATTAAGACCATTGTCCGGACCAGGAAGTGGAAGAATAATTGAGATCATTGTCCGGACTATGGAGTGAAAGAATAATTGCGACCCTCTTGCAGGGGCTGAAATTGAAGGATATCAGCAGCATTTATTCAGGTCTGACAGATTAAAATATAATAAACTCTCTGTCAAAATTCTGTAAAAAAGGCATAAAAACAGATTCCCAGCGATAGTTTCCATCTATTTACCGGGAATCTGTTTTTCTTTCTCGTTTACTTTTTGAAATTTTCATGATAGAATTGTTCCGTGTTTAGCTGATTATATATCATAGTCCTGTTTTGAACATGTTTGGTTTGTTATTTGGGCAGACTTGCTGTTGCTGCCATGAATCGGACAGCTAAAGAAGCTTTCATGAATCAGAAGATAGAAATATGGATTATTTCATACTAGAATTACAGGAGGATCTGCCAGATGGGTGGAATATTTGGAGTAGCTGCTAAAAGAGACTGCACTTTGGAACTGTTTTATGGAATCGATTATCATTCCCATCTGGGAACCAGACGGGGCGGTATCGCCGTTCATGGTAAGCCGGGTTTCCAGAGGGCCATACACAACATTGAGAACTCTCCATTCCGTACTAAGTTTGAAAAAGATATCGATGAGATGGAAGGGAACCTTGGTCTGGGCTGTATATCTGATTATGAGCCCCAGCCCCTCATGGTCCAGTCTCATCTGGGCAGTTTTGCCATCACCACGGTCGGTAAGATCAACAACATGGATGAACTGCTCAAGTATGTTTATGAGAATGGCAATACCCATTTCCAGGAGATGAGCGGCGGTCTGATTAACGCCACGGAGCTGGTGGCTTCCCTGATCTGTAAGAAAGATTCGATCCTGGATGGTATTAAGTTTGTCCAGGAAGTAGTAGACGGATCCATGACTCTGCTGCTCATGACCAAGGATGGTCTTCTGGCAGCCAGGGACCGGCTGGGAAGGACACCTCTGGTGATCGGAAAGAAGGAGGATGCCTACTGCGTCTCCTTTGAGAGTTTTGCCTACATCAATCTGGGCTACAAGGATTATAAGGAACTGGGCCCGGGAGAGATTGCCTTTGTCACTCCTGACGGGGTGGAGACCCTTAAGGAACCTGGCAAGGAGATGAGAATCTGTTCCTTCCTTTGGGTATATTATGGCTATCCCACATCCTCCTACGAGGGGGTAAATGTGGAAGAGATGCGTTACCGCTGTGGCAGTATGCTGGCGAAGAGAGACGGGAATTCCGTTGATCCGGATGTTGTTGCCGGCGTACCGGATTCGGGAATTGCCCATGCCATCGGCTATGCCAATGAGTCCGGCGTACCCTTTGCCAGACCATTTATCAAATATACTCCTACCTGGCCCCGGTCTTTCATGCCGACCATGCAGAGCCAGCGGGACCTGATTGCCAGGATGAAGCTGATTCCGGTCAAGGCCCTCATTGAAAATAAGAAGCTGCTGCTGATTGATGACTCCATCGTCCGTGGAACCCAGCTTCGGGAGACCACAGAATTCCTCTATCAGAGCGGTGCCAAGGAGGTCCATGTAAGGCCTGCCTGTCCGCCCCTGCTCTACGGCTGTAAATATCTGAATTTCTCCCGGTCCAAGTCTGATATGGACCTGATTGCCAGAAGGGTGATCCAGGAGAAGGAAGGGGATGTGTCCCCGGAGGTTCTGGCCGAGTATGCAAATCCCACCAGCCAGAGATATTCCGATATGCTGGACTGCATCTGCAAGAAGCAGAACTTCACCACTCTTCGCTATCACAGGCTGGATGACCTGGAGGAGTCCATCGGAATCTCTCCCTGCAAGCTGTGCACCTACTGTTTCAGCGGCAAGGAGTAAAGACCGATAATTGAATATATTTTCACAAAGACTATGATACCCATGGGAGGGGCGCCGGCACTCACGAGACATAAGGAAGGTGAGTGCCGGCGCCTTTTGTCTGCCGGGACCGGAGACCAGCCTGGAAGACGGGGCCGGGAGCCCTGGCAGACTCGTATGTAAATTGTAAACAAAATGTTCAAATATTTGTAGTAGAATAAGGCCAGTATGATTGTAAAAGCATTTTAGTGGCAAAGACACCGGTCCGCCGGCAGCCAGGGCAGGTACAGGTTCCGGTTTTACAGATAAGAGCCGGACCCGGTTTGAGCCGGCAGGTAGTTAGAGGCAGTAATATAGAAGAAGAATAATAATGGAGGCGTATAACATAATCATGAATGATAGCATATATGGAAACCAGAAAGAGATCCTTCCCAAGGTAATGGACCAGATGGTTGCCAGGATTGAAGAGTATAACAGACAAAAGATAGAGGAGACGGGCCATCCGGTCTATGAACATCTGAGTAGCCGGATCAAGGCAGAGGACAGCATGCGGGAGAAGTGCCGGAGAAAGGGCGTGGAAGAGACAGCAGAGGAAGCCTTAAGAGGTATGAAAGATGCTATAGGCATCCGGATCATCACCGGTTTTATCGATGATATCTATGACATCTGTGACTTTTTCCGCCAGCTGCCGGACTGCCGGGTATTCAAGGAGAAGGACTACATTTATAATGCCAAGCCCAATGGTTACAGAAGTTACCATATGATTCTGGAGACCAGCCAGCCCTACCAGGATATCACCGGCCATAATCCAGGCAGCTACTATGTGGAGATCCAGCTTCGTACCATTGCCATGGACTGCTGGGCCAGCCTGGAGCATGAGATGAAGTATAAAAGGTCCATATCCAACCAGAAGATGCTGGTGGGGGAGCTGAAGCGGTGCGCCGACGAGCTGGCCTCCTGCGACCTGACCATGCAGACCATCCGGGATCTGATCCGCAGTGACGAATAGATCAGCCATGGAGGCCGGGACAGGTGGAGACGTATGACCAGGAACCAGAGCTTTGTAAAATGTATCACTATAAAAGCCTGGACCGCCTGGGTCTGAAAAAAATTTGACCACAAGGCCGGGCCTGGTTCAGCAAAAGGGGTTAGCCGGGCTGGTCAGGCTGGTCAGGATCTGTCGATAAAATATGACTAATACTAAATTTGACTAATACTATAAAAAGATAGACAACTATAAATGGGAGATAATAGATTATGAAGATATTAATTGCAGAAGATGAAAAAGAGATGTCAAGGGCAGTATGTGCCATCCTCAATCACCAGGGTATAGAGACCGATGTGGCCGCCGATGGCCTGGAGGCCCTGAATCTGGCCCAGTCAGGAAGCTATGACTGTATGGTTTTTGACATCATGATGCCCAAGATGGACGGCCTGGAGGCATTAAAGAGAATCAGGTCATGGGGAGACATGACGCCGGTGATCATGCTGACGGCCAAGACCCAGGTAGATGACCGGGTAGAGGGCCTGGATGCGGGAGCCGATGACTATCTGACCAAGCCCTTTGCCATGAAGGAGCTGCTGGCCAGGATTAAGTCCCTGACCAGGAGAAATACTTCATACAATCCTTCCAGGCTTAGCCTGGGAGAGGTATCCCTTGATACAGACATTCAGGAGCTGTCCGCCGGCAACTCCATCCGTCTGGCCAAGAAAGAGACGGCTCTCATGGAAATGTTTATGCTCAATCCTGGCAAGAACCTTTCCACGGCAGAGATTTTCGCCCGGGTCTGGAAGGATGAAGCGGACGAGGAAGTTCAGGGAGAAGAGGTGGTCTGGATCTATGTATCCTACCTGCGCCAGAAGCTTAAGGCCATCAAGGCAGACCTGGTCATCAAGGGTGATAAGGGTGGAAGCTTTATACTGGTCCTGAACCAGTGAGTCTGACTCGGCTATATAGACCGGCCATAAGAACTAGTAAGCCGGACTAGTAAGATGAGCTGGTCAGAAAAACCAGCTAGTTCAACTGGGAAGACAGGCCAGTCGGAAAAACCAGCATATCCAACCGTCAAGTCAGGCCCGACAGGGAGGAGCGTGAGGACTATTGATTAATAAATTAAGATGGAAATTTATCGCCATCGCCACAGTGGCTGTCTTTATTGTACTGGCCATGATCCTTACCATGGTAAACCAGTATTTTTCCTACAATGCCATAAAGGAGGACAAGGAAATACTGGAAGAGATTATAAATAATGATGGCGTCATGCCTCTGGACTATCATCTGGAGGCTGTAGATGATGAGTATCTTGGCATCAGTGCCGAGTTAAAATACCAGATGAGATATTTTTCCATCTGGCTGTCTAAGGAAGGGGACGAAGTAAAGGAGATTGACCTTGATCATATCCAGTCTGTGACCGATGAGAAAGCTATGGAATACGGCAGGGACATCCTGAAAAAAAGAGGTGACACAGGTAGTATCATCGCGGAGAAGGGATTTTTTATCTATCAGAAAGAGCAGAAGGATGATGATCTCTGGCTGATCGTCGTTCTGGATTGCACCAGAGAGATGAATTCAGTCCTGGCCCTGCGGAGGTTTTCCATGTGGTTCGGTCTGGCCTGCCTTGTTTTATTCTTTGGTATTCTGACAGCCCTTTCCGGCAAGGTGGTGGAGCCGGTGATTAAAAACATGGAGTCCCAGAAGCAGTTTATCACCAATGCCAGCCATGAACTTAAGACACCCATAGCCATCATTTCCGCCAATACCGAGGTCCTGGAGATGATGGAGGGAGAAAATGAGTGGACAGCCAGTATCATGAATCAGGTTCAGAGGCTGACCGGCCTGGTCAATAATCTGATTACCTTGTCCAAGATGGGTGAGGGGAATAAGGAGGACTACAGCCAGGTGGACTATTCAGCCTGCGTCAGAGGGATCGCCGAAGGCTTTGCCCCGGTGATTGACAGAGAAGGCAAGACATTTTCCTATGAGATCCAGGATGGAATCAGCCTCTATGGCCGGAAGTCAGAGCTGGAAGAAATCGCTAATATCCTTCTTGATAATGCGGTGAAGTACTGTGACGACGAGGGACAGGTAGGTCTTAATCTGACCCTGGTTAAGACAGGTTTTAATAAGACCCCCACTGCCCAGCTGACCGTATCCAACTCCTACAAGGATGGGGAAAATGTGGACT
The DNA here is from genome assembly GCA_002494165.1 of Lachnospiraceae bacterium UBA7026. GTDB lineage: Bacteria > Bacillota > Clostridia > Lachnospirales > Lachnospiraceae > Anaerobutyricum. The sequence goes on from DLBH01000086.1 coordinate 13,428, forward strand.
GCAGCCGGTTTTTTGAGAGATTCTACAGGGAGGACAGCTCCCACAGTTCTGAAAAGTCCGGTTATGGAATCGGTCTGGCCATGGCCCAGGGCTTTGTGGAAGAGTACAAGGGCAAAATATCTGCCTCCTGGAAGGATGGGGTCATCAGTTTCCAGGTGAAGCTGCCGGTTAAGGCTTAATAAAAGTCAGGTCTTGTGTTATAATGACATGCAGTGTGACTCTATAGAGAAAAACTCTTAAAAGTATGAGAAAAGAATTCCAAGAGAAAGAAGAGAAAATATGAGTGATATATTGACCTATACGGGGATTACCATGGATCCCCTCCATCCCCGGAAAGAAGACCTGAAGATAGAAGACATCGCCCATGCCCTGTCCATGATCGCCCGGGCCAATGGACATTTTCCCATAAGACATCTGGTGGCCCAGCACTGTATGGAGTGCTGCAGGGAGGCCGAATTGAGAGGATACGGGACCAGGATCCAGATCTTCTGCCTGCTCCACGACGGGGCTGAGGCCTATCTGGGAGATTTCGTCTCCCCGGTCAAGCACCTGATGCAGGAGTATGGAGCGGCCGAGGACCAGCTTTTGGATATGATCTACGAGAAGTTTGCCGGCGACCTGCCCAGCGAGGAAGAGGCGGCCATCGTCAAGGAGCTGGACAAGACCCTTCTCTATTATGAATTTCTGGAGCTGATGGGACAGCCTGTAGGCGACCTGCCCAGGCAAGCCCTTCTGAGCCAGCCTTATTTCGGAGAGAGGGACTGGCGGGAAGTGGAAAAAGAGTATCTGACCCTCTATGGGGACCTTCGGAATTCCCTGGGAGCTTTATAGATAGTTTGCATAAAATAATAATATTTTCACTCCTGAGCTGTTGATGAAATGATAGTTTTTTAATCCCGTGCAAAAAGATATATACTTGTACCTAAAAATGTGATATATATAAGTCAAACACTTATTTCAGGAGGAAATGTTATGGAAACATACTACTTTGCCGACGAAGAATACTTTGATGACATTTACGATGAGATAGAAGTACAGTGCCTTCCGGAGGAGATTGTAGAAAAGCTTTCGGAGAAGTGGGACTGCGATTTGATGGATATGATGCATGTTGCCACTGATGAGGAACTGGAGAAATATCCCTTCCTGGATTAGACTGTTTTGCTTTGACCTTTATATTTTAAGAATGGCACAGACGCTCTGTATATAGACAGGGCGTTTTTTTCTTAGTTTATAGCTTATATCTAAGTTTATATGGATACCGGCCCCCAGGATTTCCTGCTTGATCCGGGCAGAGTCTGACAGCCTTCACTTGCGAAAAAAGCTGATTTAGTCTATAATTGGAAAACATATTGCTATTTGCAAGTTGCTTTTTATACATCTGCCTTAGTTGCTGGAAAGGACTGACGTGAACATGGACTGGATGAAAAATATGAAAGCTGTATTATTTGATATAGATGATACTCTCTACAGTCAGCAGCTGTCTTTTGTAAGAAGCTGCCAAAAGACTTTCGGAGAAGCCTATGACCTTCCCTATGACCAGGCCTTTGAGGTCTATTATAAGACCTATGATACAAAGTCTAATCAGGGCCTATATGATAATTATTCTATGAAAGAGCTTCACCGGCTGCGGATCAAAAAGACTTTTAAGAACTATGGGCTTGCCCTTTCTGACGCCCAGGCTGAAGAATTCCAGAAGAATTATTTCTGGAGCCAGCAGCATATGAAGATGACACCCTTTATGGAAGAGTTGCTGACCAGGTGTGCTGACCGCTATCAGCTGGGTATCATCACCAATGGAGAAGGTGATTACCAGGAGGGTAAGGTCCGGGCCCTGGGCCTTAGAAGATGGATTCCCGACAGTCATATCATCATATCAGGCAGGGTAGGCATAGAGAAACCGGCAGAGCAGATTTTTCGGATCGCCCAGGAAAGGCTGGGCACCAGGCCTCAAGAGATGGTTTTTGTAGGGGATTCCCTCTATAATGATATCGCAGGCGCCAAGCTGGCAGGCTGGCACCAGATCTGGATAAACAGGAGAGGTCTGAAAAGGAAAGCTGACCAGGTTAAGGCTGATGTGGAAGTCCACACAGAGCAGGAGCTGGGTCAGATCCTCCTGGCATGACCCCATGGCGGCTACTATCCTGGAATTTGTCTGGCAGAAGGTAAAGACCTGAAATCCGGATTCCGAATTCCGGCAGGTCCAACCCTTTAGCCCCTGATAATCTGGCAGATGCTGGAGCTTGATTATAGTAGATCATAGATCCCGTCTGGCTAAACCAGGGACAGAGCCTGATCAAATGTCCTTTCTGGCTAAAGCAGGGACAGGGCAGCGGATAAGGGATAGGCTATGTGGACAATGTGGATAAAGATGTGTATAAGTTTATGTTATTTACTCAAATAACAGTTAGTTATCTATAGAATATCCCCAATTTTTGTTTTCAGGAAGGACAAATGAGTCTAGGAAATGCTTTTTCAAAGACTGCATAATAAAAAACAAGCCCAAAAAACAAGTTGGTAAAAAGGACTTATGATAACAAGAAAAAAGATATTTTAATATAAATACATAAAAATATATTAGATAAACATATAAGAAACATACGAAATATAAGAAACAGAGGTTGATGAATGAATTATTTTCAGCAGAACAATTATGATCTGGCTCTGACTGACGAGATACTTCTTCAGGTAGAGAAGCCGGTCCGTTACATTGGCAACGAAGTAAATATGGTGAGGAAGAATCCGGACCAGGTGGATGTCCGGGTGGGCATGGCCTTTCCGGATGTCTATGAGATTGGTATGTCCCACCTGGGAATGAAGATTATTTACGATATGCTCAACAAGAGAGAGGACATCTACTGTGAGCGTGTATTTTCTCCCTGGACTGATTTGGACCAGATCATGAGACGGGACCATATCCCCCTCTTCGGTCTGGAAAGCCAGGACCCGGTCTTCATGTTTGATTTTCTTCTTATTACAATCCAGTATGAGATGTGCTATACCAATATACTGCAGATGCTGGACCTTTCCCATATCGGTATTTATGCCAAAGACCGGAGAGAGGACGCCCCCTTTGTAATCGGAGGAGGTCCCTGCACCTATAATCCTGAGCCCCTGGCAGACTTTTTTGATATGTTTTATATCGGTGAGGGAGAGACGGCCTACTATGAACTGATGGACCTCTACAAGACCCACAAGGCAGCCGGAGGGACCAGGAAGGAGTTCCTGGCCAGGGCGGCTCAGGTTCCCGGGATTTATGTGCCTTCTTTATATGAAGTAAGTTATGAAGAGGATGGGACGATAGCGGACTTTAAGCCCCTTGCCATGAAAGATTATCTGGAGGGAAGTCTGTCCCCCGGGGCAGACCTTAAGGATTTCCCGGAGGCCCCGGCCAGCATTTTAAAGGAGGTGGAGACCAACCTGTCTGACACCTTCTATCCGGAAAAACAGATTGTTCCTTATATTAAGGTCACCCAGGACAGGAGTGTCCTGGAGATCCAGAGGGGTTGTATCCGGGGCTGTCGTTTCTGCCAGGCCGGCATGATCTATCGGCCCCTGAGGGAGAGAAGCCTGTCCATGCTGGAGCATGTGGCAGATGCCTCCATCCAGGCTACCGGCAATGATGAGATCTCACTGAGCTCCCTGAGTTCCAGTGATTACAGCCAGCTGCCGGACCTCTGTAGCTATCTGATCGACCATTACAGGACCAGAAATATAAACATTTCCCTGCCATCCCTGAGAATCGACGCATTTTCCCTGGATGTGATGAGCAAGGTCCAGGATGTTCGTAAGAGCAGCCTGACCTTCGCGCCGGAGGCGGGATCTCAGCGTATGCGTGATGTCATCAACAAGGGACTGACCAAAGAGGTGATCCTGCAGGGAGCCGG
>DLBH01000058.1 GCA_002494165.1 Lachnospiraceae bacterium UBA7026
TCCTACAGTAAGTTTACGCTGTCCGGTCCGGGAGATGGACTGGAAGTATAGGCAGAATCTTGATACAATAGGAAAAGGAAATATTCTAAAAGAGGTGGCTGCCATGAAAAATATTATGTGTTACGGAGATTCCAATACCTACGGCTACAATCCCCAGAACGGGCTGCGCTATCCTCCTTCCATCCGCTGGCCGAAAAGGCTTCAGGCTCTGCTGGGCCAGGAATATTATGTAGTGGAGGAGGGCTGTAATGGAAGAACAACGGTTTTTGTGGATCCCGAGGAGGAATGGAAAACCGGGATCAGCAGTTTAAAGCCCATTCTCAATTCCCATAAGCCACTGGACCTGGTCATCCTGATGCTGGGCTCCAATGACCTTAAGTATTTCTACCATGCCGATGCCCGTTCAATTGCCGCCGGAGCAGGCAAAATGGTAGAGGAGATCCGGGCTTTTTCCCTTTACAAGCAGGGCTATGCACCCCAGGTCCTGCTCATATCCCCACCAGTCCTGGGAGACCACATCGAAGACAGTGCCTTCGGTGACCATTTTAAAAAAGAGGCTGTGGAAGAGTCCAGGCTATTTGGGACTTTCTTCGAAGAAGAAGCCCGGAAACTGAACTGTCCCTTCCTGGATGCGGCCTTGTTGGTGAGTTCCTCAGAGACAGACTGCCTGCACCTGACAGCGGAGGCCCATGCCATACTGGCCAAAGGAATCGCCGGCAAGGTCCTTGAGATCCTGACTGAACCTGACCAGGAAGAAGAAGGCCAGATTAAGGAGGAAGAATTATGATCAGACAGAGACTTATCTTTTACGGCAGGGTCCAGGGAGTCGGTTTCCGTTATCGTGCCCGCTATGCGGCCATGGACCTGGATCTTACCGGCTGGGTGAAGAATAATTATGACGGCAGTGTGGAGATGGAGGTCCAGGGAGACAGGGAAAACATCACTAAAATGATCCAGAGCATTTCCAAGGGCCGTTTTCTGAAGGTGACCGGTCTGGACCGGACAGACATCCCTCTTAAGGAGGATGAGCGGGATTTCCGTGTGGAGTATTATTGACTGGCCGGCCAGCCTGTTTTCCATCTGTTTTGCGACAAGCCCGGGAAGGATACTCCTTTGTATTTGAACCCAGATATGATAAAATAATTATTGAAAGTTTAACCCGTCTGTCCAGCGTTGTCAGATTTATCCATAGATACAGGAGGATGATAATGAGTAAATTGAATAAATTTTTAAATGAAGCAGGTATCTTTTTTATGGCTACGGCAGATGGCGACCAGCCCAAGCTGCGGCCCCTGGGAGCCCACATAGAAATGGATGGCAAAGAGATCTTCAGTGTAGGGGACTTCAAGGATGTCTACCGGCAGATGCTTAAAAATCCCAAGGTAGAGATCGTGGCCATGAAGCCTGACGGCAACTGGCTCCGGTATACGGGAAGGGCGGTTTTTGAGACAGATCCTTCCTATGCCAGGAAGACCCTGGATATGATGCCCGATCTGAAAACCATTTACAATGAGGAAACCGGTTACAAGCTCATGGCCTTCCATTTAGAGGATGCCACAGCTGTGATCATCCCCACCATGGGAGAGGGAGAAAATATTCTCTAGGGACCGGACTCAGATAAGGAGTGATGGCTCATGTTCTTTATGATGGGAATCAGCAGTGGAAGAAAGGACCTGGGGACCATACCCATGACCATCTGCGCAAGCTGCGGCGCCTATGGCCGCCTGGATGTTTTCATGACCTTTACCCAGCTTTTGCTGTTCTTTATCCCTTGTTTTAAGTGGAATAAAAAATATTATGCCCGGTCGACCTGTTGTCAGACCCTCTTTGAATTAGACCCGGAAAAGGGCCGGTCTATGGAAAGAGGGGAGGAGGTTCATCTTGAACCCGGAGACCTCAGCATCTGCAGGGAAGGTTTTTATGGCCTCGGCAGACAAACCTGCTATGTCTGTGACAACTGCGGTTACTCTACCAGTGAGAATTTCACCTATTGTCCCAAATGCGGAAACCGGCTGCGCCGGAGTCAGGAGGATAACTATGTCTGATTATATGATTAACGGAATAACCATGGAGGCTGTTGACGCCATCGGTATTAATACCCATAGCAGTATCCGGATTGGCGGTGAGAAGATCGTCTACATTGATCCCATAGAGATCCGGCTGGTCTACCATGACGCCGACCTTGTACTTATCACCCATGACCACTATGACCATTTTTCCCCGGAGGATATCCAGAAGGTCTCCAACAGCAAGACCCTGCTCATGGTCCCTGAGAAAATGAGGTCCCTGGCCGACCAGACCGGTATCGGACCGGACCACATATTCACTGTCAGGCCAGGAGAGAGCCTGGACCTCTGTGGGATTACTGTGGAGACAGTGGCCGCCTACAATAATTTAAAGCCTTTCCATCCCAAGAGAAACAAGTGGGTAGGCTATGTCATTAACATGAATGGCTGCCGCTATTATGTCGCCGGGGATACGGATGCCAACCCGGATAATAAAAAGGTAGTCTGCGATATCGCTCTCATCCCTGTGGGCGGCACCTACACTATGAATCCTACCGACGCGGCTAAATTCATCAATACCATCAAGCCTAAGATTGCCGTTCCCACCCACTATGGGTCTATTGTCGGCAAGGGTGAGGACGGACAGACCTTTTCCAATGCGGTCCAGCCTCCGATCAAGGTGGTTTTTAAACTGAAAAACCAGGACTGACCAGCAGATCTTTAACAGACCGGAATCCCTCTCCGGGAGACTGGATATAAAATGTCTGACAGGATGACAGAAATCAAAAGAAAATCAGGACAGAATTCGTCAATTATTAACTATTGAATTTTGTTCTGATTTTTTGTTATATTAATATGATAACAGGATCAAAAAAGCTTGATAATAGCAGGCTCATCCTTTTGATCAAAGTGAGAATTACAATGATTTCATAGCAATATAACAATCACCCAGACTACAGGAGGAGAAAATCATGGCATACTACTATTCAGAACCTTCCCGCACCTTTGGAGAGTATCTTCTGGTTCCAGGTTATTCATCAGCACAATGCATACCCACAGAGGTGAGCCTGAGAACACCCCTGGTTAAGTATAAAAAAGGCCAGGAGGAATGTCCTTTTTCTTTGAACATTCCCATGGTTTCCGCGATTATGCAGTCAGTTTCCGGACCGGAACTGGCAGTTGCCCTGGCAAGGGAAGGCGGAGTCTCCTTTATCTACGGTTCCCAGAGCCCGGAGGAAGAGGCAGCCATGATCCGCAAGGCTAAGGATTATAAGAGGGGTTTTGTCATCAGTGATTCCAACCTGGGACCCGAGGCTACCTTGGCCGATATTCTTGCTTTGAAAAAGAAGACCGGTCACTCCACCGTAGCCATCACAGAGGACGGCTCAGCCCACGGTAAACTGTTGGGTATCGTAGCGTCCAGAGATTACCGTTTGTCCAGAATGTCCCTGGATCTCAAGGTTACTGACTTTATGACTCCCCTGGAGAAACTGATCACCGCACCGGCTACTACCAGCCTCCATGATTGCAACGATATTATCTGGGATAATAAGATCAATACCCTTCCACTACTGGATGAAGAGGGTAAATTACAGTATATCGTATTCCGTAAGGACTATGACAGCCACAAGGAGAATGTCAACGAACTCCTTGACACCCACAAGAGCTACGTGGTGGGTGCCGGCATCAATACCAGAGATTATGAAGAGCGGGTTCCCAAACTGATTGAAGCAGGGGCCGATGTCCTCTGTATTGACTCCTCCGAGGGCTTCAGCGAGTGGCAGAGCAGGACCATCGCCTGGATCCGTGAGAAATATGGTGATACCGTCAAGGTGGGTGCCGGCAACGTGGTAGACCGGGACGGCTTTAATTTCCTGGCAGAAGCGGGGGCAGACTTTATCAAGATTGGTATCGGTGGAGGCTCCATCTGTATCACCCGTGAGACCAAGGGTATCGGCAGGGGCCAGGCCACAGCGGTCAAAGAAGTTGCTGCGGCAAGAGATGAATATTTCAAGAAGACCGGTGTCTACATTCCCATCTGCTCTGACGGCGGCATCGTCTATGACTACCATATTACCCTGGCATTGGCCATGGGCGCTGATTTTGTCATGCTGGGAAGATATTTCGCAAGGTTTGATGAGAGCCCGACCAACAAGCTTTTCATCAACGGCAATTATGTGAAAGAGTACTGGGGCGAGGGATCCAACCGTGCCCGCAACTGGCAGCGCTATGACCTGGGCGGAGCCAGCCGGCTGAACTTCGAAGAGGGTGTTGACTCTTATGTGCCTTATGCCGGACCTCTCGCGGAAGGTGTCCAGAATACACTTTACAAGGTTAAGTCCACCATGTGCAACTGCGGGGCCCTGTCTATTCCTGAACTCCAGAAAAAGGCCAGACTGACCGTGGTATCCTCCACTTCTATTGTAGAGGGTGGCAGCCATGACGTTATTCTTAAAAACAGCTCCAAGAAGTTTGACTAGGCAAGGGTCACTTTAAGACTTACTTTTTATTACTTAGATTATAAAGGGGACAGGCTGTCTGTTCCCTTTTTCCATGACTCTGCCAGGGACAATTCCTGCCTGCCACAATAGATGGTATGGAAAGTCCATCCTGGACCAGAGCTTAAATTGACACATATTTAGGAGGATATTTGATGGCAAAATCCATAATATTTGATCTTGACGGGACCCTCACGGATTCCGGTCCGGGAATCATGAGGTCAGTGAAATATGCCCTGGATCAGATGGGCATCGACTTTGATGATATGACAAAGCTGCGCAGTTGTGTGGGACCTCCCCTGAGTCAGAGTTTTCCTCATTTAGGAGTCCCCGAAGACCGGGTGGAAGAGGCCATAGACCATTTCAGGGAACGGTATATCAGTATCGGCGTCGATGAAAATGAGCCCTATGAAGGGATCCATGAGGCCCTGGAAGCTTTAAAGGAAGCTGGCTTCCCTCTCTATGTAGCCACTTCCAAGCCGGAGTTGATGGCTGACCATGTGCTCCGCCGCTTTAAGCTGACCGGATATTTTACCGGTATCTGCGGGGCAACCATGTCCACTGAACGGGAGACCAAACATGATGTCCTGGCCTACCTGCTGGATACCTACCAGCTTGAGGATCCCGTCATGGTGGGAGATACCATCTATGATGTGGACGGGGCAGCCGTTTTTAATATTCCCTGCCTGGGTGTAAAATGGGGCTACGGGTCCGGACCCGATATGTTAGATCACGGGGCCCAGGCCCTGGTCTCCGACATGGAAGAGCTGAAGGCTTATTTTCTGGATATGGGCCGAAAGGAGAATTCCCAGACTAAAGATGAATAAAAAGGCTGGCGGCCGCAATAAGCGAGGATTCTTTATCCTGTCCTATTGCGTCCGCCAGCCTTTTACTATATTGATAGACTATATGATTTACTTACTTTGAAAAGCCTGTGTCAGCCAATTACAACTCACAGGAGGCCTTATTTCATCACCTCATCAAAGAGATCCGTGATCTCCCTGCCGGGAGCCGGTGTCGCAAGACTTACGACTACATTTACTACAAGACAGAGGATGAAGGCCGGAAGCAGCTCATAGATGGCAAAGATGCCGCCCATGGGAGCGATAAGGAACTTCCATACGAAGATCATGATGCCGCCTGCAGCCATACCGGCGATAGCGCCGTACTTGTTGGACCGCTTCCAGAAGAGGGAGAGCAGCATACATGGACCGAAGGTTGCGCCGAAGCCTGCCCAGGCGAAGGATACGACTCTGAAGACGGAGCTGTCAGGGTTCCAGGCCAGAATCAGGGCGATAAGGGCGATACCGATAACGGTTCCACGGGCAACCAGCATGGTCTTTTTCTGGTCTAACTCAATGCCGAAGAAATCAGTCATCAGGTCCTGGGACACACTGGAGGAAGCAGCCAGGAGCTGGGAATCCGCCGTAGACATGGTAGCCGCCAGGATACCGGCAAGAATAACGCCGGCAACCAGGGCCAGGATCACGCTATGCTGGCTCATAAAGTTGGCCATCTGGATGATAACAGTTTCAGACTCAGAGCTGGTTCCCAACATGGGAATCTTGCCTGCCAGGGATACGCTGTAGCCGATGATACCGATAAATACGGCGATAGCCATGGATATAATAACCCAGACAGAAGCGATTCGTCTGGAAATCTTCAGTTCCTTCTCGTCACGGATAGCCATGAAACGAAGGAGGATATGGGGCATACCAAAATAGCCAAGGCCCCAGGCCAGGGTAGAAATGATACTGATGAAGCCAAAAGATCCTGCCTCACCGGTATCCCAGATATATCCTTTAGTAATATCCAGATAGCCGGGAAGAGCCTCAGCGTTACTGATTACCGTACCCAGACCGCCTGCCTGGCTGATGCCGAAGAAGACGATGATAACGAGGGCAAAGGTCATAACAATACTCTGTACCAGGTCAGTGGTGGAAACGGCAAGGAAACCACCCAGAACCGTATAAGAGATGATTACGATGGCGCCGATGATCATGGCCACATGGTAGTCAAGACCAAAGAGACTGTTAAAAAGAGTACCTACAGCCTTGAAACCGGAAGCTGTATAAGGAATAAAGAAAATAAGAATGATCAGGGCCGCCAGCATGGAAAGGATGTGGCCGTTATCATCATATCTCTTGGAAAAGTACTCGGGAACAGTGAAGGCACCCAGCCTTGCCGAGTAGCGTCTTAAGGGTTTGGCTACAAGAAGGAAGTTGAGATAGGTTCCCACGGTGAGACCGATGACGGTCCAGCCTACCTCTGCCACACCTGCGATGTAGGCAAGACCGGGCAGACCCATAAGCAGGTAGGAGCTCATGTCAGAAGCCTCAGCACTCATGGCAGTAACGATGGGACCAAGGGATCTTCCTCCTATATAGAAATCACTGGAACTGTTTCCGCTTCCTTTCCGGTTAAAATAAAAACCGATCAGAAGCATGCCGACCAGGTAGACCACAATAGCCAGCACAATAAAAATTTGTGATGTTGTCATACTAATTCCTCCAAATATAAAATATTTTGTTTTCACAAACAGAGTTATTATAGCATATTATATACTAGAATAAAATACAGAACAATGTATAGAATATATTCTATACACTATTCTGTATTATCTTAAAAATATCCTTTAAATAAGCCATATTTTAACTGGAATAATAAAGAGAAATATTTGAAAATAAATTGAGTACAAAAATTAGAACACAGTATTTATCCCCAAATTGGGAAAAATCAAACTCATGGCCTCTCATTCCCCACTTGTCCGTCCTCTGCCAGCAGGGATTTTAGAAATCTTGGTGTGATCTTGTCCGAATAGGCCATGAGAGAGTAGTCTCCCTCGCTGAGACACCAGTCATAGAGCAGGGCTCTTTCCCAGAGGGCATAGGCCTTGGTAATCTCGCCGGAGCTCATGGAGGTCTTCAGGGACTGGTCACTGATGCCCTGGTCACAGATTTTTCGGAGCAGGCGGAAATACATACGGTTTCTGTCAAGCAGATGCTTCTCCCCAGTGGCCAGCAGCTGGGTGGAGAGGAGCCGGGCCAGCAGGTCCCTGGAGATGCTGGTCTCAATCATGGAGAAGAGCTCATGGTTTAAGAAAACCAGCTGATCAAAAACCGTCATGTCATCAGTGAGTTCCCCTGCCAGCCTGGCATATTCTTCATCAAAGAGATCTGCCAGGGTTCCCAGCAGGGCGTCCTTACCCTTGAAATAATGGTAGAAAGACCCTCTGGAGGTATGGGATTCATAGATGATATCCTCGATGGTTGTGGCTTCATATCCCTGGTCATAAAACAGCTTCCAGGCAGCCTTGATGATTTTCCCTTTTGTATTCCGGTTGTTCTTTCTGGGCATGGTCCGTCTCCCCCATTTCTATTTATCTGATTCCAATATAACTATATCAATGCCGACTGATTCCATTATGGCCATATTCATCTTATATGACCTTAATATAGCTTATACGTTTTCTATAATAATCTCATTATAGCTATATTCATCCTATATGCTACCATTATAGCTTTATTTATGCCATCCTGCAAACCAATCCGCCTGTCTGTCTGCCTCTGTTCACCTGTACCTGTCCATCTGGACACCTGATAGAGATTGTAAAATGTGATATTTTCCTGTAAAATGTCTATTTGGACAGAATAACTCAATCCCATTTATGATTATAGTTACAAGCTAAGGGAGGTAATGCAAATGAGCAGGAAAGACCAGAGGGATTTTTCCCAGGGGAGTGTCTTTGCCAATATTGTCAGGCTGGCGGTCCCCATGACCATGGCTCAATTGATTAATGTCCTTTATAATATCGTGGACCGGATGTACATAGGAAGGATTCCCCGTTACGGAACCCTTTCCCTGACAGGCCTTGGCGTATGCTTTCCCCTCATCACCATCGTCATAGCCTTTGCCAATCTTATCGGCATGGGTGGGGCGCCCCTTTTTTCCATAGAGAGAGGAAGGGGCAATGAGAAAGAAGCCGAGATGATCATGGGTAATTCCTTTTCCCTCCTCCTGGTCCTGGGAGGCCTGCTCACCATCCTTGGTCTGGTTTTCAAAGAACCTCTCCTGTGGCTGCTGGGTGCCAGTCAGCAGACCATGCCCTATGCCCAGTCCTATATCACCATCTACCTGCTGGGCAGCGTCTTTGTCCTGATCAGCCTGGGCCTCAACAGTTTCATCAATGCCCAGGGCTTCGGAGCTACAGGCATGGTCACGGTCGCCATAGGAGCCGTCTTAAATGTAATCCTTGATCCCATATTCATTTATTATCTCCACATGGGAGTAAAGGGTGCGGCCCTGGCCACAGTTATATCCCAGTTTGCCGCGGCCGTCTGGACCCTGAGATTTCTGACGGGACCAAAAAGCCTGATCCGGCTCAAACCCGCAGCCATGGTCTGGGACCTTAGACGGCTGGCCCGGATCGTTTCCCTGGGCATGGCCGGCTTTATCATGTCCATCACCAACAGCCTGGTCCAGATGGTCAATAACGCGGCCCTGCAGCAGTGGGGCGGAGATATCTATGTGGCCGTGATTACCGTAATCAATTCCATCCGGGAAGTGGTCCAGATGCCCATCACCGGCATATCCAGCAGCAGCCAGCCGGTCATGAGTTTTAACTACGGGGCAGGCCGCTATGACCGGGTCAGGTCAACCATCAGAATTATGGCAGCCATGCTTTGTGTCTATACCCTGATCATATGGGCCCTCTTATCCCTCTTTCCGGAATTTTTCATCAGGGTCTTCAACAGTGATCAGGAATTAATCAGAGCCGGTGTACCTTCCATGCACATCTATTTCTTCGGCTATGTCTTCATGGCCCTGCAATTTACCGGCCAGGCCGTTTTCCAGGCCCTGGGCATGGCAAGAAATGCCATCTTTTTTTCCATATTCAGGAAGGTGGTTATCGTGATTCCTCTGATTCTTATCCTTCCTTCCCTGGCAGGTCTTGGTGTTAATGGAGTTTTTATGGCAGAGCCCATCTCTAATCTGATCGGAGGGTCTGCCTGCATCATCACCATGATCTTTAAAGTTTACCGGCCCCTTGGTAAAAGGGAGGCTGATATTGTTTAAAAAAATGTTCTGTGTTATCATGGGGAAGTATATTATTAGAAAACTAATATGAAATAAAACAAATAATACAGACACCAATTCATAAATTAAGAATAATAGAAAGTGTGACTTAGATGATTAGAAGAGCTGTAGAAAAAGACATCCCTGAACTTGGCCGCATCCTTTTCCAGGTCAATAATGTCCATGCCCAGGGCAGGCCCGACCTCTTTTTGATGGATCACAAGAAATATACTGACCAGGAACTGGCTGACCTTTTAGGGGACCCGGGCAGGCCGGTCTTTGTTCTTACGGAAGATGACCACAAGCTGAAGGGTTATGCCTTTTGCATGATTGAAGACTACCGGGACGGGACCAATATGGTTCCCCGCAGAACCGTATACATAGATGATATCTGTGTCGACCAGGTCTGCCGGGGCCAGCATGTAGGCCAGCAGCTTTATGCTTATGTCTGTGATTATGCCCGGTCTGTGGGAGCCTATAATATTACACTGAATGTCTGGTCCTGTAATCCGGGAGCCCAGGCCTTTTACCAGTCCATGGGCCTGGTCCCCTACAAGGTGGGCATGGAATATATCCTTGACCAGGACCAGGAGAAATGAGAAAAGCTTTTTTTGAATCTGCCGGGAAAGCTTTCCGTTGATAAAGCATTTCCTGGTTGGACAGCAAGGTCTGATCATCAGGTGACAAGAAGGTGGACTATGAATACATTAGATATTTTAGAGCAGGTAAAAAAAGGTAGTTTATCCCTGGAGGAGGCCGCAGCCATGCTGGACGGGCCCCGGACCAGTCAGGAGGCAGATTTTTCCTCCCAGTCCTATATAGAGATGGACTTTGCCAAGCTGGATTCCTCCAGAAAGGCCAGGACCGGTTTCCCTGAGGTCGTATACTGCAAGGGAAAGCCGGATGACTTCCTGGTCAGCATTTACCGGAAAATGTTGGAAGAGGAAGGGGAGGTTTTCGGGACCAGGGCGGATGCCCGCCAGTACCAGCTGATTAAGGCCGTCATCCCGGATATCTCTTATGACCCTGTATCCCACATTCTGAAAAAGGAGAAAGCCGGCAAGGTCCACCTTGGCGGGATCGCAGTCTGTTCAGCAGGGACAGCCGACATTCCTGTAGCCGAGGAGGCAGCCCAGACCGCCGAGTTTTTTGGCACCAGGGTTCACCGGATCTATGACGTGGGCGTCAGTGGAATCCACAGGCTTTTATCCAAGATGGAGATCCTGCAGAAGGCCAACTGCCTGGTGGCTGTGGCCGGTATGGAAGGTGCCCTGGCCAGTGTGGTCGGCGGCCTGGTAAAAAACCCGGTCATCGCCGTTCCCACCTCCGTGGGCTACGGGGCCAGCTTCCAGGGTCTGTCAGCCCTCCTTACCATGGTGAATTCCTGCGCCAACGGGATCGCGGTGGTCAATATCGATAACGGTTACGGGGCCGGCTACCTGGCCTCCCAGATCAACCGCCTGGCTGTGGGCAATCTTGTATAAACCAGGCTTTTACTAAGATATAGAGGTAATACTAATGAATATCAGAGACCTTAAAGGCGACAAGATTGACCGGCTGACCAGCCAGCTTGAAGGCCTGGGCAGCCTGGCTGTGGCCTTTTCCGCCGGCGTTGACTCCACCTTTCTTTTGAAGACTGCCCATGATATTCTGGGCGACTCTTGTCTGGCCCTGACCGCCTGTGCTGCCTTTCAGACGGCAAAAGAGAGGCAGGAGGTCCGGGATTTCTGCCAAAAAGAGGGGATCCGGTCTATCCAGTTTCCAGTGGATACGGAGACCATTCCTCATTTTACTGATAATCCAGAGAACAGATGTTATTATTGTAAACATACTATTTTTGAAAAGATGTTTGCACTTGCCCGGCAAGAAGGTTTTGTCCATCTGGCCGAAGGGTCCAATACTGATGATATGTCAGACTACCGGCCGGGCCTTAAAGCCATCGGTGAATTAGGTATCCTCAGTCCTCTGAGAGATGCGGGGCTTAGCAAGGAGGAGATCAGGGCCTACTCTAAGGCTCTGGGCCTGCCTACATGGAATAAGCCCTCCTTTGCCTGTCTGGCCTCAAGAATCCCTTACGGCAACAGGATCAGTAAGGAAAAACTTGCCATGATAGAGGAAGCTGAAAAGCTGCTGGCTGGCCTGGGCTTTTACCAGTACCGGGTCAGGCTTCATGACAAGATGGCGAGAATTGAAGTGGACCCTTCAGAATTTCCCCGCCTGCTTGAGGATGGGAACCGGCAAAGAATCCTGTTGGACTTCCGGCGGCTGGGTTTTTCCTACATCACCATGGACCTGCAGGGCTTCCGCAGCGGCAGTCTCAACGAACAGTTAGAAAAAAACATTAAGCATTTTTAAATACAGAAACGGAAAAACAGAGGAATTTTATATTGTATCAGCTATTATATTAATGATTATGGGAGGTTATGATTATGGAAAAGAAGAAGATCAGTGCCGGCAGGGGAGGAGACCAGTACCTGCCCTTTGAAGAGAGAAGCGGAAGGACCTCTGTAGTCTATTTCACCAGAGACCTGTCTCCGGAAGGCCTGAAAAAGATTTACGAAAAAGTAGGCGGAGCGCTGGAAGGAAAAGTTGCGGTAAAGCTGCATACCGGTGAGCCGGAGGGTCCCAATATCATCCCCAGGCCTTGGGTTAAAGAACTGCTTGAAGAAAAACTTCCGGAAGCTACCATCGTTGAGACCAACACCTACTATGATGGTGACCGCTATACTACAGAAAGCCACCGCAAGACTCTTGAAATCAACGGCTGGACCTTTGCCCCGGTGGA
>DLBH01000015.1 GCA_002494165.1 Lachnospiraceae bacterium UBA7026
GCAACGCGTAGTATCATGAAAAAGGGCAAGTGGAAAGAGCGTAGGTTAGGATATTATTTGGCCGCCTGAAACGGGAGGATGGTAGATTTATGAAGAAAATATCGATAGTCGTTTCAATCTATAATGAAGAGTCGGCCCTGCCTATGTTTTACAGCGAAGTCAGCAGGGTCTTATCCGGTCTGTCCTGGGACTATGAGCTGATTTTCGTCAATGATGGCAGCCAGGACCGGAGCCCGGTCCTCCTCAGGGAGTATGCAGCCGGGGATCCCAAGGTCCGGGTTATTAATTTTTCCAGGAATTTCGGCCATGAGGCAGCCATGATCGCCGGTCTGGACTATGCCCTTGGAGATGGGGTGATTTGTATGGACGGTGACCTTCAGCACCCCCCGGAAAAGATTCCGGAGATTGTTGAGAAGCTGGAAGAGGGTTATGATGTGATCAGTATGGTCAGGGAAAA
Source organism: Lachnospiraceae bacterium UBA7026 (assembly GCA_002494165.1). Classification (GTDB taxonomy): domain Bacteria; phylum Bacillota; class Clostridia; order Lachnospirales; family Lachnospiraceae; genus Anaerobutyricum. The sequence continues at coordinate 458 of DLBH01000015.1, forward strand.
GAATCCGGATGCCGGTCCCATTAACCGGATCTGTTCCAGTCTTTTTTATAAGATCCTGAATTTCTTTTCTCCCATAACCTTTGAAAATAACTCCTCTGACTTTTTTGCCGTCAGCAGCCAGGTTGCCCAGGTGCTCCGGCAGGATTACCGGGAAAGGGTCCGCTATCTGAGAGGTTTTGTCCAGAGTATTGGCTTTTCCAGGACTAGCCTTTCTTTTGAGGCACCATCCAGGGTGGCAGGGGAGAGTAAATACAGTTTTATGAAGCTGGTCAGATTTTCAGTGGAAACCTTGTGCAGCTTTTCTGATTTTCCCCTGAAGGTCGGTATGTTCGCAGGTACCCTTGTAGGTGGTCTGGGTCTTCTTTTGATGGTGTATTCCATCATTATGTGGTTTGTCCAGGACGATGTTCCCAGTGGCTACTCAACTTTGATTGTGATTCTTTGTTTTCTTTTTGCGGTTCTCTTCTGGGTGGTTGGCCTGATCGGCCAGTATATCAGCATATTGTTTAAGGAGATCAAAGGAAGACCGATCTATATAGTCAAGGAAGTCCTTGAAAACAGGCAGGAAGTCCTTAAAAGCAGGCAGGCAGACCTTGAAAACAGGCAGGCAGATCTTGAAAACCAGCAGGCTGACCAGGTGAATAGCAGCGAGGACCATAAATCTGGTCCATCCCATTAATGTTTGTGTTAAGAGACTGTAGAAGTATTATAGTTGAAGCATATAGATTTTTTTTACAGATAGAGCCCGGAAACTCCGGGGGAAAGGATAATCCGGTTCTTAAGAAGGTGGACCGGACCAGATGTGAAGGATATGAGAATTGGAAGTGGCTATGACGTACACCGGCTGGTCGAAGGAAGAAAGCTGATCATCGGTGGAGTAGATATTCCTTTTGAAAAGGGACTATTGGGACATTCGGACGCGGATGTGCTTCTGCACGCCATCATGGATGCCCTCCTGGGGGCAGCGGCCCTGGGAGATATCGGCAAGCATTTTCCAGATACAGATCCGGCCTATAAGGGGGCGGACAGTATGGACCTGCTCCGGGCTGTGAGAGGAATCATAGAAGACCATAATTATTTTATAGATAATATTGATGCGACCATCATAGCCCAGAAGCCTAAGATGGCACCCCACATTGACCAGATGAGGGCTAATATCGCTGAGGGACTGGGCCTGGACATCCGTCAGGTCAGCGTGAAAGCGACCACGGAAGAGGGCCTGGGCTTCACCGGACAGGGAAAGGGCATAGCGGCGACGGCAGTGTGCCTCCTGTCTGAGATTGCTAATTATGCCGGGGCAGATGTGATGTTTGCCGGTGGTTGCGGAGACTGCGGCGGCTGTAATGGCTGTGACAGTCTGTGATGGAGGGTTCAGTTATGCTCTTTTGGGATGATGGCAGCCGGCGAGGGGAAGTCTATGATCTCTGGCAGAGGAATTTCCAGGATCCTGTACCCTATGCGGATTTTTATTTTGACCAGTACTATGGAAGGAACCGGGTCCTGCTCCACCAGGATCAGGAGGACCAGGTAATTAATGGTTCCATCCATTTGAACCCTTACAGACTCAATGTAAGAGGAAAGACCTTTTCCGGTTCCTATCTGGTGGGAATCGCCACCGATGAGGAATACCGGAGACAGGGAATTATGCGGACCATGCTTCGGGAAACCTTTGCGAGGCTCAGGGAGGAGGGAGCCCCCTTCACCTACCTGATGCCGGCGGATGAGGCCTATTACCTGCCCTTTGATTTCCGTTTTGGAATGTGTCAGACAGAGCAGGAGATTATGTGCCTGCCAGCCGAGGAGGATCTTCGCTTCTCCATCACAGACCGGCTGACTCCGGAAGAACTTAAAGAGGCAGTCAGGCTGGAGGAGCAGGAAAAAGAGGAGACCTTTGCCATCTTTACGGAGGTGGATGAGGACTACCTGGCAAGGCTTGACAAGGAAGCGGCCAGTGACTATGGCCGTATGCTTTATGTTTTTGAAGACCGGTCCCCAGAGAAGGAAGGGGACAAGGCAGGCAGGGAATATGTAGGACGCTTCTGCGTGGCTGCGGAGTACGATACTCTTCTGATCAGCCGGATCTTTTGCAGGAAAGAATTCCGGAAGGATTTCCTTAAGGATATCCTCCGTTATCATGAAGATAGCTACCATTATGGAAATTACCAGGTTATATTAGATGAATCCTGGGATGATTTGCTCCTGCCGGCAGGGCCGGTGGGCCATGTCCGGCTGCTGGTTCCCCACAGGAAAAAGATTATCATGTTCCGGATTACCAATCTTGAGAAGCTGGGAGACTATCTGACCACCGGACCGGCCAGCACACTGGCAGGGGAAGATGGTGATGAGGAGGCTCCGGATCCAGACCAGGTCTGTGGCCGGCTCTATGTCAGCGACAGCAACCTTCCGGACCAGGAAGGTTATTATGAGATCCGCTTTTTGCCCCAGGGGCAGGTTTCCATCAGAAAAAATGACCAGGCTCCGGGGGATGACTGGGGAAGGATCGGTATTGCCCCCTTGACCTCTGTCATTTTCGGCGGCATGAACCTTGAAGAACTGGGGGAGGAGGCTGAGGGCCTTACTGAGGCAGGCAGGACCTGTCTTAACCGTATTTGTCCTCTGAGTCCTACCTGCATCATGGAGATCGTTTAGCAGGAATCCTCAGCAGCTCCGGCAGCAGCTGGTCCGGCACTATAAAGAAGGTCAGACCAAGGTAAATATAAACCTGTCCTCTATAAGGGGAATGGTCAGAATGGAGCTGCTGGCAGCCAGGTTTTGATAATTAGAAAATAGTCGTAAAATATCCTTGCGGTATTCTTGTGACTTGTAGTACTATCTCTACTAGATTGATTTACCAATAATAGCTTATCATATAAGGAGAATATATCAGAATGAAGCTCTATAATACCCTTACCAGAAAAAAAGAAGAGTTTGTCCCGGTTAATGAAGGCAAGGTGGGCATCTATGTCTGCGGCCCTACCGTATATAATTACATCCATATCGGTAATGCCAGACCTATGGTCGTCTTTGACACCGTCCGCCGCTATTTTGAATACAAGGGCTACGATGTGAACTATGTCTCTAACTTCACGGACGTAGATGACAAGATCATCAAGAAGGCCATCGAGGAGGGCGTAGACGCCCATGAGATCTCCGAGCGTTTCATCGTAGAGTGTAAGAAGGATATGGAAGGCCTTAATGTAAAGCCGGCTACCACCCATCCCAAGGCCACAGAAGAGATCGATGGCATGATCAAGATGATTGAGGAGCTGATCGCAGAGGATTATGCCTATGAGAAGAATGGCACCGTCTACTTCAGGACCCGCCATTTCAAGAATTATGGCCAGCTGTCCAACAAGAATCTTGACGACATGATTGCCGGCGCCAGAATCGCTGTCAACGAAGAGAAGGATGACGCCATGGACTTTGTTCTCTGGAAGCCTAAAAAGGAAGGAGAGCCGTCCTGGCCCAGCCCCTGGGGCGACGGTCGTCCCGGCTGGCATATTGAGTGCTCTGTCATGTCCAAGAAGTACATTGGTGATACTATCGACATCCATGCCGGCGGCGAAGACCTGATTTTCCCCCACCATGAGAATGAGATCGCCCAGAGTGAGGCCTGCAACCATGAGAAGTTTGCCAACTACTGGATGCATAATGCATTTTTAAATATTGATAACAAGAAAATGTCCAAGTCTGCCGGTAATTTCTTTACTGTCCGGGAGATCAGTGAGAAGTATGACCTCCAGGTCATCCGTTTCTTCATGCTCAGTGCCCACTACCGCAGTCCCCTGAATTTCAGTGATACTCTGGTAGAGGCTTCCAAAAACGGTCTGGAGAGGATTCTGACTGCTATCGACCGCCTGCGGGAGCTGGTGGCTGACGGTCAGGAAGACCAGATGACAGAGGCTGACCAGAAGAACGTGGAAGAGGCCAAGAGCCTGGTGGCCAAGTTTGAGGAGGCCATGGAGGATGATTTCAATACAGCAGATGCCATCTCCGCCATTTTTGAGCTGGTCAAGCTGGCAAATGTTACCGGTCCTGAAGGATCAACGGCTTATGACCGTTACCTTCTTGACACTATCACCAGGCTCTGCGAGATCCTGGGTATTGTCACAGACAAGAAGGAAGAACTTCTGGATGCGGACATTGAGGCCCTGATTGAGGAGAGACAGGCTGCCAGGAAGGCAAGAGACTTTGCCCGTGCAGACCAGATCCGTGACCAGCTGGCCGACCAGGGTATTATCCTGGAGGATACCCGCCAGGGTGTGAAGTGGAGAAGAGCCTGATGGAGGACTTCTCTTTAGAGAAAGTAGAACTGGCAGGGACAGCGAAAGGGAAACAGGCCGAGGAAAAACTGGCTAAGGAAAAATTGGAGGAAAAAGAGCAGGCAGAGATAGCTGAAGAAGAGCAGGCAGGAACAGCGAAGGAAGAACTGGCAGGGACAGCAAAAGAAAAACTGCCAGAGACTGCAGGGGAAGAGCTGGTGATAAAGGGCCGGGCTTCCGGGGAAATGGATTCCCAGGATCCTCTGGGGCCAGGACTCATAGAGAGTCTGGTGGATCATTTTCCTATGACCCAGAAAGAACTCAAAACTTATTCAGCCCTGGCTCTGGCCTACATAGGTGACTGTGTTTTTGACCTGCTTGTCCGGACCATCCTGGTCAGCCGGGGTAATGACAAGCCTTCAGTCTATCACAGGAGGGCAGTACACCTGGTAAATGCCGGGGCCCAGACAGAGATGATGGAGATGATCAAGCCCTTGCTGAAGGATGAGGAAATGGCGGTTTTCCGCCGGGGCAGAAATGCCAAGGGAGCATCGCCGGCCAAGAATCAGAGCCTCCATGATTACCGGATCGCCACAGGCTTCGAAGCCCTGCTGGGATATCTCTACCTGTCAGGACAAAGCGGGAGGATCTATCAGCTTATGGCTTATTGCCTGAAAGAGGAAGAGAAACTTGTACAGCCGCTGATTGAGGAAGAGACAGCCGCCAGGAAAAGAAAGTCTGGCAGGAAATAAATATGACCAGCAGTGGAATGGATCTGCTTCCGGCAGGAAGTAAGAGTGACTGGCATTGGAATGAACCTGGTTTCAACAGATACAGACTCGGTCCGGGCCAGCTGTTAAGACAGGAGATTCCAGCCCCATGAAGAAAAGCCAGGATAGGGAGAGTTAACCATGTCATATGAAGAATGTACCCTGATCGGGAGGAATGCCGTTCTTGAGGCCTTCCGGGCCGGGAAAACCATTGATAAATTATTTGTGCTTGACGGCTGCCAGGACGGACCGGTTAAGTCCATCCTTCGGGAGGCCAGAAGGCAGGAGACCCAGGTCAGATATGTCTCCAGGGAAAAGCTTGACTCTCTGTCAGGGAGAGAGAAGCACCAGGGTGTGGTAGCCATAGCGGCTGCCTTCGCCTATGCCCAGATTGAAGACCTGTTTCAAAAGGCAAAGGAGAAGGGGGAGGATCCTTTTTTCATCCTCTGTGATGAGATTGAAGACCCCCATAATCTGGGAGCCATTATCCGTACGGCCAATCTGGCCGGAGCCCATGGGGTGATTATACCCAAAAGGCGGGCTGTAGGCCTGACAGGAACCGTGGCCAAGGTGTCGGCCGGTGCCCTGGCCTACACACCGGTGGCAAGGGTGACCAACCTTTCCAGAACCATCGATGAGCTCAAGGAGAGGGGCATGTGGTTTGTATGTGGCCAGATGGATGGTCAGCTTATGTACCAGCAGAATCTGACAGGTCCCATCGGCCTGGTCATAGGCAGTGAGGGCAGCGGGGTCAGCCGGCTTGTCCGGGAGAAATGTGATTACCGGGCAGCGATTCCCATGAAGGGGGATATTGACTCTCTGAATGCTTCAGTGGCTGCCGGAGTTCTGGCCTTTGAGATTGTCAGACAGAGAATGGGATCAGGCAAAGCCTGAGAGCAAAGACAAAGCCTGAGAGAAAAGACAAAGCCTGAGAGAAAAGACAAAGCCTGAGACTAATCATAAAGCTGAATGGCATAAAAAGGGCCGGAAGGAAGCATATCAAAGCAGATTAACTTCCTTCCGGCCTGTTTTCTTTTATGGATCTCGTATTAAAGTGGCCCCTTTTAAACAGAGTAATCTGAATTATAGGAATCCTGCCTGCCAGGCTTTTTGCGCCCGGACTACAACTTCATCTTCATTTTCTTGAAGTCGTTGACATCGCGGCGGCCGCGAAGATCCTGCCGCTGTACCAGCTCCTGGATGACAGGCTCTTTCTTTTCCACATACTCCAGCATATGCCAGCGGGTGGCCAGGTTGTTGCGGTAGTAGCGGTCGATGTCGAAACAGTGGTCAAAACGCTGGATGATGGTCTTATTCATATAATGGTTCTCAGCCATATAGGCTTCCACCTGGTCGGAAAAGGCCTTGTAGAGGGCCTTCTGCCCTTCGTCTTCCATGGCGGAGAAGATAAGTTCATTTTCCATGGCGCAGGCGAAAGACTTGAGCTTGTGGATGGAAACCCGGTGACGGACCAGCAGCAGTCTTAAATAGTTGTACCAGGTATTACGGAACTTGATGTAGTACTCGCTGACGCCGGCATCATAGGTGTCGAGACCCTTACAGAAATTGAAATTCCTCCTCATGTAGGTATAGTCAAAAAGCAGGTTCTGGAAAAAATAGCTGATAAAATAGCCGATCTGGTAGAGGGGCGATGTGAACTTGTCATAGTAGATGTAGTCTTCGAAATTCACATTCAGCTTGCGCAGATGCCTTTTTCTGATAGACCGCCGGATATAATAAAAGAGGATAATAATCAGTATGATCAGGATGGCAGTCACCCGGTAGAAGACCTGGTGGGGCCCCTCCATGAATACAGTCTGGGAAAGACCATATATGGCGGCTCCGATGGCAACCACGAAGGTTAGAAACATTTCAAACATATAAGATTCCCTTTCTATTGTAGATTTATCCAAAAGACATGGAATTATTACCGGTATTTATCATATAATCATTATAATTATAGCTTTTTTTACCCGGTGTTACAATGTATTTTTGTTTCTCCTAGGAAAAAGAATTGGTCACCTGGTAAAAGTTAAAAGCAAAATAGTTCTGAAATTCAAAAAAAAATATCATTATGGACAAAAGGAGACAGAAGTCTATGAATAATATTATCCTGATTGGTATGCCGGCGGTGGGCAAGAGCACCATAGGAGTCATCCTGGCCAAGGAGATCGGCTACCAGTTTCTAGACGCGGACCTGGTCATCCAGCAGCGGGAGGACTGCCTGCTGAAGGAGATTCTGGTCCGCCATGGTGTTGAGGGTTTCCTGGACATAGAAAACCAGGCTAACCTTTCTATCAAGACCGACAGGACCGTTATTGCCACAGGAGGCAGCGCCGTCTATGGCCGGGAGGCCATGGACCACTATAAGAAGAGTGGGACCATAGTCTACTTAAAGTGCGAATATGACCTCCTGGAGAAGAGACTTAATGACCTCCACGGAAGGGGTGTAGTCCTGAAAGAAGGCCAGACCCTCCTTGACATTTACCGGGAAAGATGCCCCCTTTATGAAAAATATGCCGATATAATCGTGGAAGAAAATGAAAAAAGTATCGAAGAGACTTTACAATTGCTTCTCAAACTGTTAAATTGTTAAATTGAGTATTTCTAATTATCAGCAAGACAGGATAAGAACAGAGGAGTGTTCCTATGAGCAATAAATTATTCTCCTTTACCAGGAGTATTTTCAAGGATGCCTTTTCCGGCGGCCGCAAGCACGAGATGAAAAATGTGGAAGCGGAGAATGACAAAAACAAAAAGAAGGTAAAGGAGCTGAAAAACAAGCTGATAGAGAGTCAGATTGAGATGCAGCGGACCCACGCGGAATTCAGTCTCTTCCAGAATGAATGGAGACAGGTGGACCGGAACAAGGCCGGGACCTCCGACAGTTTTATCAAGGGCCATCCTATGGTATCCATCATCATCGTCAGCAGGAACGGGCTTGCCAATTTGAAGGTTCTAATGAAGTCTTTTGTGGATAAGACTTTTTACAGCAATTTTGAGATTATTATTGTAGATAATGGATCAACAGATGGTTCTGTTGCCTATATGAAAGAATTCGGGGACAGGTTTACCATCAGGATCATAGAGAACGGGGAGAATAAGTCTTTTTCCGAGGCCAACAATATAGGGGTCGCCCAGGCCAGGGGAGACTACTACCTTTTCCTTAATAATGATATCGAGCTGACCGACGGCTGGCTTGATGAGCTGATTCATGCCTGCCAGAAGCATAACAGGGCCGGGGCAGTAGGAGCCAGGCTCTTCTATCCCGACATCCCCCGGCACCTGAAAAAGGCCAAAAGGTCCTTTGCCATCCAGCATGCAGGAGTAATCTTTAAAGAGCTGGTCAGGGAGGACCAGTATTTTATCCAGCCTTACAACAGGAGGAATTGTGAGCCGGACAGGGACCACCTGGCGGCCGATGAACATCTGGCGGCAGTGACTGCGGCTGCCCTTCTGGTGGAGGCTGACAAGTACCATCAGGTGGGAGGCTTTGACCAGCAGTATATTTATGGCTATGAGGATGTGGACCTCTGCCTCAAGCTGGATGAAGCCGGTTTCAGGAATATTTATTGTCCCCATTGTATTCTTTTCCATTACGAATTCGGAACCCAGCAGGAAGATAATAAGGAAGAAGTATATCAGCGCAGGCTCAGGAACTTTAAGATCTTCCGGGCCCGCTGGCAGGACTACCTTAGTGCCAGACTGGCAGAAGACAAGAAAAAGGGCAGCCATGTCTACACAGACCAGCCTTTCCTGGTGACCCTGCTGTCTGAGACAGTCCCCTCCCAGCGGGAGAAAGAAGCCCTGGAGAAGGAGATGGATCCGGTCTGGAAGGCTGAATTTAAGACCTATGAGGAATATGAAAGCCTTGCCGCCGATGATATGGAGACGGATATCCTTATAGACCCGGCAGGCATTTACAAGGATGTGCCCCACAGGAAGGACGGACGCCAGGTCCTCTTCTCCCTGTCCCAGGCCATCCGGCTCAGTTGAGAGCATAAGCTTGTGGCCAGGGATTCAGGAAGCCCCGGCTTTCCTGGCCTGCCCTCTTTCTGATAAGCTGCAGGGGAATTATGCCGGCCCTTGTTATGCTGCCGGTCGGCGGCGGCTGACCGCGGCCTTAAGTGAAAACAACTGATAATCTGGATTATAAGATAAGTTTGGAGAATAAAAATGGTATTTAGTTCAATCATCTTTTTGTGGATTTTTCTCCCTATAGTATTTCTGGGAAATGTATTGCTGATCAGAATCGGCGGTGTGAAGGCCTCCAACCTCCTGCTGCTCCTGGCCAGCCTCTTCTTCTATGCCTGGGGAGAACCGGTCTATGTGATCCTCATGATTGTCTCGATCCTGATGAACTGGGTCTTCGGCCTGCTGCTGGAGCATTTCCGGCAAAGAAAAAGGGCCAGGGCTTTTACTCTGGCTGTCGGGGTCATCGCCAATCTGTCCATGCTGGGCTATTTTAAATATGCCAGCATGTTCGTTGGGACCCTCAACCGGATCGCAGGCCATGAGGTCTTAAAAGATCCTAAGATTCCCCTGCCCATCGGAATCTCTTTCTTTACCTTCCAGGCCATGTCCTACGTGATTGACGTCTACCGGGGAGAGTGTGAGACCCAGAGAAGCCTGCCCAAGCTGGCCCTCTATGTATCTTTCTTCCCCCAGCTTATCGCCGGACCTATCGTAAAATACAAGGATGTCAACAAGCAGATCGACAACCGCCAGATCAGCCTGGCTAAGGCTTCTTTCGGCTTTCGCCGTTTTATCTACGGTCTGGCCAAGAAAGTTTTGATTTCCAACATTCTGGGAGATGTGGTGGACCGGATCATCGGGACGGACATCAGCCAGATCAGCTGCCTCATGGGCTGGGTGGCCATGGGCCTCTACCTGATGCAGCTTTACTATGATTTCTCCGGATATTCGGACATGGCCATCGGCCTGGGCAAAATGTTCGGCTTCGATTTCCATGAGAACTTCCGTTATCCCCTCATATCCTGTTCTTTCCAGGAGTTCTGGGTTAGATGGCACCTGTCTTTGAGCACCTGGTTCAGAGAGTATGTTTATTTCTCCCTGGGCGGCAGCAGGAAGGGAAAGGTGAGAACCTATATTAATCTTATGGCCATCTTCCTGCTCACCGGCTTCTGGCACGGTGCCGGCTATAACTTCATCATCTGGGGCTTCTGCCACGGTGTCTGCACCATTGCCGAGCACATGGGCTTTAAGAAGATCCTGGATAAAAATAAGGTGATCGGCTGGTTCTATACCATGTTTATGATTGTACTGACCGTATCCCTTTTCAGACTTGATAACACGATTCTGGCCCTTCAGTATATGCACCGGATGCTTATGCCCTGGAAATATGCCAGCTCAGCCATCTCCCTGTGGGAGTTCATTGACCACCATGCCCTTTTTGCCATCGTGACCGGCTTTATCGGTATGGGCTTCCTGCAGAAGGCTGCCGGTCGTTTCAAGTGGATGAACCGGTGGAAATATTCTGTACCTGAGGCAGCCTACTGTGCGGTTATTCTGGGACTTTCCATCCTTTCCGTAGCCAGCAGTACCTACAATCCCTTTATTTATTTTAAATTCTGATATTAGGAGTGGATATTATGAAGCATGCAGGAAATGGAAAAAAGAATCTGTCTGCGGCCAAAAAGGAAAAACAGTTGACAAAAGACCTTCAGCTGGCTTATATGGTCATTTTTATCCTCTTTTTATGTACGGCCTATGTCAGCTGGCCCTTCCTGAAGGGAAACTTTGAGGAAGATACGACCAATGTGGAAAACAGGAATATGGCCCAGCTGCCGGAACTGTCTTTAAAGACCCTGGATGGCTATACTATGGAACTGGAGAGTTATATCAATGACCATCTGCCCTACCGGAGCAGTCTGATCCGCATGAACAGTATTCTGGAATATACAGCCTTTAAGGATTCCCCCAACGGGGATGTGATCATCGGCAAAGACCAGTGGCTTTTTTACAGTACTAAGGTCAACTTGTCCGCCTATAAGGGAGAGAATCTTTTCAATGACAAGCAGCTGGAAAAGATCGCACAAAACCTTCAGAAGACCAAGGACAGACTGGCCCGGGATGGCAGGGAATTCGTTCTCTTTATCGCTCCCAACCGGGCCAGGATGAATGCTGCCTATATGCCGGATTACATCGGACCCCCGGCAGAGAAGCAGGCCGTCTGGCAGATGATTGATTATCTGAAAAAGAACACAGATGTCACCGTGGTCTACGATGATGAGAAAATGCTGGCCGCCCAGACCAGGTATCCCGATAAGATCACCTACCATAAGACCGATACCCACTGGAATGAGTACGGAGCTTACATATCCACTGTGGAACTCCTGAAAACGCTGGGGATCGACATGCCCGACTATGACAACCCCGGGGTCACCATCGAAGAAAGTGACGATGTCTCCGGTGATATGGCCAAGCTGATGAACCTGCAGGATTTTTTTCCTTCAGGGAAAACTTACAAGGTGACCGGCTATGACACCCATGATATGCAGGTCCTGGAATCAGACTTTTTCGGGTCTGTAGTCACCCAGGCAGAAGGAGCGGATGAGAGAAGCCTCTTTGTGATCCGGGATTCTTTCTGCACGGCTATGATTGACATCTTAGGGTCCCAGTTCTCCAATGCCCGCATGGTCCACCACGAGGGTTATGAGGAGACCATGATCGCTGAGTCTGATCCTGATATTGTGGTTTATGAGTGCGCTGAAGCCAGGATCAAGAGCCTGAAAAAATGGTGCTACGATCCGGAATAAGCAGTCAGAAGCCCGCTATCCCTTTGGGGGAGTTCATCAGGGAGGAACTTTTTACAAGAGATTCCCTTTAAAAGCAAGACTGCTTATGGAGGGGTGTTCTTCAGGAGTAAAAGAGGCCGCTTATGGAGGGGTGTTCTTCAGGAATAAAACAGGCCGCTTATGGAGGGCTGTTCTTCAGGAGTAAATCATGCCGCTTATGAGGTGGCTTTCGGGAAAAGACTTCTTTATAGGAGATTGAAGAGATGAGAGAGAGAAATGCCAATCTGGATAT
>DLBH01000084.1:0-2457 GCA_002494165.1 Lachnospiraceae bacterium UBA7026
GGAACTGCTGGCAGCGGCAGAGCAGACGGTTTTAAGTAGAATAATATGGCAGGAAGACAGGACCGGCAGGAGCAAGATATTTCCACTATTGTGCAGAAAGTTTTAGTCTTTTTCAGGCATTTATCCTGACTTTATGGTATAATTTAGATGGGACTATAGATTTTGAAAAAAGAGTGGCAGAGATATGTACGATGTTCTGATTATCGGCAGCGGGCCGGCCGGACTTTCGGCGGCGGTCTATGCCAAAAGGAGTAATCTGAATATAATTGTGGCTGAGAAGGACTACATGGGAACGGGCCAGATCGCCGGCAGTGTCAGGGTGGATAATTACCTTGGCTGTCCGGGCATAAGCGGCCTGGAACTGGGTGACCGCTTCCGCCTCCACGCTGAGGAGATGCGGGTGCCATTTTATAATGGTAATGTCTGCTCCATCAAGGACGCCGGTTTTTCCTGGCGGACCTGCTTCAGTGAGGGCGAGTGTATAGAGTCCCGGACCGTGATCTACGCGGCCGGAACCAAGCCCAGACTGCTCAATGTAGAAGGGGAGAAAAAGTTCTTCGGCCGGGGTGTCGGCACCTGCGTGGTCTGCGACGGCCCCCTGTACAAGGGAAGGACGGCGGCGGTCATCGGTGGCGGTGACACAGCCCTGGATTCCGCCCTCTATCTGGCTGATTTATGCTCCAAGGTCTACCTGATCCACTGGAGACAGGATTTCCGGGGTAACAGGGCCATACTGGGCATGTTGGATAAGAAGCCTAATGTCGAGATTCTCAGGAACCTGGCAGTCAGAAGGATCTGTGGAGGCGACAGGGTAGAAGCCCTTGAGTTGTCTAACGGTCGCAGGCTGGAGATCGATGTGGTCTTTGAGACTGTGGGAGCAGATCCCAGAACCGAGCTTCTGAAAGATACGGTACTGCTGGATCCGGCAGGCTATGTTCTGGCCGGTGAGGACGGGGTTACTTCAGCGGAAGGATTCTTCGTGGCCGGCGACGTGAGAAAGAAGCGGCTCAGACAGGTTGCCACTGCTGTGGCAGACGGAGCTAACGCGGCCATGAGTGCCATGGAGTATCTGCGTCGGTTTACATGATCCGGGCAGACAGCAGACTAGTTGATCGCTATGACAATCCATAACAAGAGCAGTTTTTTCAAATAATGATATATAGATATTCAGGCGGTATCGCTCAGGAGAGTGGTGCCGCTATTTTTTTGCCGGAAGATCCATTTTCTAATAAAAATTTATTCTCAACTTTTATAAATCACTATTTACTGTTTTAAAAAAATTGTGTATATTTAGTAAGAAGAGTTTTTAGAAATGTAACATTTATTTAATACTTTTATTACATAAGAAAAAAGGAGGATGCTTCCACGATGCAGAACGTTGGTTTTTGCAGGAGATTATGCTGTCTGGTCTTGCTGGCAGCAACGATGATATATGCGGGCTTGGTCTGCTTTCATGACGGCCTGACGGTGAAAGCCGCCCAGGCGGATCAGATTGATATCGGCAGCGATACACAGATTGCATCCCAGATCGGCATGAAGAACTATGCCTTTTGTCCTGGCGGTGTGGAGCCGGATCCGGCCCTCTATTATGGGGAGACTGCTCTTGTAAAAGATGTGGATTACATGGTGACATACCAGGACAATAATGCCGTAGGTACCGCCACAGCCCTGGTGACAGGCATGGGTGCCTACAAAGGCCAGCTGACCTTAAAGTATGAGATCATCCCAGCCGAGCTGGCAGCATCCAACCTCACCCTGGACCCCTCTCTTATAGAAGAGACCGGTGCGCCCCTGACCTTTACCGACCTCAGAGGGACCCTCTTTTACGTGGTATCCGGCAAGAATAGCATCCATGCTCTTATTGAGGGCCAGGATTACAAGGTCTTGGGATACGGGGAAAATGTAGGACCCGGCACGGCCAAGATGACGGTGGGCGGCCTGGGCAATTATACTGGCGTCGCCACGGTGACATTTACCATCTATAAGCAGAACGACGTTTCCGACCAGAATAATATGGCAGTGGACATCAAGGACGCCCAGATGACCTATTCCGATATCCAGGACTATCTTGGTAAGCCGGTCGTACCTGATCTCAAGATAAGCTTAAATGGAAGGGACCTGGTAGAGGGGCTGGATTATAAGCTGGAGGTCTATAACAATATGGGACCCGGGACTGCCAGCTTTAAGGTGACCGGCATAGGAAGCTACGGAGGAGAAAAGACCGGGAGCTTTGAGATCATAGACGGCTGAGGGAAAATGTCAGGAGGACCGGCCGGGAGTCCCATTGAAAGTCATGCTTGTATTAAAGGTATGAATAGGTTATAATAGTCAACGAATTAAATAAGAGGTCTTCAGGGCAGGGTGAGATTCCCGACCGGCGGTATATAAAAAGAGGGCAGCCTCCTTTTGTGAGCCCGCGAGCGATAGCATGACCCGGTGAGATTCCGGGGCCGACAG
>DLBH01000084.1:2505-32313 GCA_002494165.1 Lachnospiraceae bacterium UBA7026
GCCGACAGTAGAGTCTGGATGGGAGAAGAACTGATATGTGAATATGTTTTTGCCTGTATTGCAGGTGCTAATATGATATTCTGCCCTGAGTTTGCGTCAGACGCCGGCTCAGGGTTTTTACATTTTATGCAGAGTAAAGGCAGGGTAAGGGCAGGATAAGGGCAGGAAACCGGCGGTGGCCGGGCCTGCGGATGTCAGGAAGGGGATTATTATGGGAAATGCTCCATTGGATGAAAAATATATGCGTCGGGCCATAGAGCTGGCCAAAAAGGGCAGCGGCAGGACCAATCCCAACCCCCTGGTCGGGGCTGTGATCGTCAGGGACGGCCAGGTGCTGGCAGAGGGCTATCACGAGTGCTACGGCCAGTATCATGCCGAGCGTAATGCCATAGCCCATGCCAGAGAAGCTGGGATTGATCTCAGGGGCAGTACCATCTATGTGACCCTGGAACCCTGCTGCCACCACGGCAAGCAGCCGCCCTGTACCGATGCCATTCTGGAAGAGGGAATCTCCAGGGTAGTGGTAGGGTCCGATGACCCCAATCCCCTGGTGTCGGGCAAGGGTTACCAGATACTGAGAGAGAGAGGGGTGGAGGTAATCACCCATTTTCTCAAGGAAGAATGTGACGCCATCAACGATGTGTTCTTCCACTATATCAGTCAGAAGACTCCCTTTGTGGCTATGAAATATGCCATGACCATGGACGGGAAGATCGCCTGCCATACCGGGGATTCCAAATGGGTGACCGGGGAGACGGCCCGGGCTCATGTGCAGAAGCTGCGCAACCATTACAAGGGTATTATGGTGGGGATCGGTACGGTGCTTGCCGACGATCCCAGTCTTAACTGCCGCCTTGAGGGAGGCAGGGATCCCATCCGGATCGTGGTGGACAGCCATCTGAGGATTTCCATGGACTCCAAGTTGGTCAGGACCGCCGGAGACCAGCCTCTGATCGTGGCCTGCCTGGCAGGTCAGGAGGACAAGGCTGCCCTTCTGGAGAAGGCGGGTGTCAAAGTGGCGGTTATGCCGGACAAGGATGGCCATGTGGACCTGCAGGCCCTCATGGTTTATCTGGGCCGGGAGAAGGTGGACGGCATCCTGCTGGAGGGGGGTGGAACTCTCAATGAGAGTGCCCTGGAGGCAGGGATTGTGGGTAAGGCTTATTGTTATCTGGCTCCGAAGATGTTTGGCGGGGCCGATGCCAGGACTCCGGTGGAGGGCCTGGGTAAAAGTCTGGCTGCGGACGCCTGGAAGTTTGAGAGGACAGGGCTGGAGGTGTTAGGAGAAGACTTGCTGGTCACCTACAAATATATAGGGTGCTAGACCCTGAAAAACCCTTGGGTACTGTAGTGCCAGGTTTTTCAATATGGTACCTATAGGAAATAAAACAACTATACCTGCGGATTTTCCGGCGTCGCTTATTGTTCGCGCCTCCTGCAGAACTCGCCTGCTTTGCAGGCTCAGACATGCTCACGGCGGGAAAGCTATGGTCAGAAATTGGTTGATGTTTAGCCTATGGTTTGTTGGATTGGATTTGTATTGTATTTGTAATAGAAAGGATGCAGTTATGTTTACTGGAATTGTGGAAGAGGTTGGTATCGTCCAGTCTGTGAAGAAGGGTGCCAAGTCGGCGATTATTACTGTTAAGGCGGATAAGGTGATGGAGGATATGCATGTCGGTGACAGTATCTGTCTAAATGGTGTTTGTCTGACTACGGTGGACCTGGGGAGGGGTTGTTATAGTGCGGATGTGATGCATGAGACTCTGAACCGGACGAATCTGGGCCAGTTGAAGAGTGGCAGCCGGGTGAATCTGGAGCGGGCCATGGCGGCGGATGGCAGGTTTGGCGGCCATATGGTGGCTGGTCATATAGATGGTACCGGGCGGATCCGGTCCATGGAGAGAGATGATAATGCGGTGTGGGTTACGGTAGATACGCCGGCCTCCATTTTAAAATATATTATTGATAAGGGGTCTATTACCATCGATGGTATCAGCCTGACGGTGGCCCGGGTGGATTCTTCCAGTTTTGCCGTCTCGGTGATTCCCCATACCATGGCCAATACGATTTTGCTGGATAAGAAACCGGGTGATACGGTTAATCTGGAAAATGACCTGGTTGGGAAATATGTGGAGAAGCTACTGGCTTTTGCCGGTGTTGACCAAGGTAAACAGGAGACGGAAGTCCAGCCCAAATCCGGGATTACCATGGAGTTCCTGGCTAAGAATGGCTTTTAGAAGCATGGAAAAGACTGTTTTACAGGGCTGATTAAAGGCCGGGAATGGCTTTCATAAGTCGTGGAAAGTCTGATATACAAAGATAAATTATAGAAGAATGGATTTATAAAGAAGATTACATCGCTCATCGTTGCAGCAGCACTAGTGTCTGAGGCATAAATAAGCAGAGAGGAGCTGACAGATGAAAGACTATGTATTTGCCACCATTGATGAGGCCGTTGAGGACCTGAAGCAGGGGAAAATGGTTGTTTTGGTGGAGGATAATGATGAGAATTCCGACGGAGTTGTCCTTGTGGCGGGCCAGTGGGCTACGCCGGAGGCGATCGGTTGGATGAAGGACCATGCGGGGGGAAAGGTGGCCCTGAGGGTATCGGATGAGATCGCCCAGCACCTGGCCCAGCAGGAGGTCCTCTGGAAGGATAATATGAAAGTCGCCATGCAGGGTGGTGTTTTAAAGCGCAGCGGCTACACGGAAGGTATCGTGGACCTGGCGGTGATCGCCGGTTTCCGGGCTTCGGGAATCAGCTGTGGTATCGTGGATGGTGACGGCGAGCCCAAGAAGCTGGATGAGGTCATGACATTTGCCAGTGACCATGGTCTTAAGGTGGTTACCATCGCGGAGATCACCCAGTACCGCCGGGGTTCGGAGTCTTATGTCAGCCGGGAGGCAGAGGCGGATTTCCCGACCCATTATGGACATTTCCGCATTCTGGGCTACGTGAACACTTTAAATGGAGAGCACCACGTGGCTATCGTGAAGGGTGATATCTCTGACGGTCAGCCGGTTCTTTGCCGGGTTCATTCTGAGTGTCTGACGGGTGACGCCCTGGGTTCAAGGCGCTGTGACTGTGGACAGCAGTACCAGGCAGCTATACGCATGATTGAGAAGGAAGGCCGGGGAGTGCTGGTTTACATGAGACAGGAAGGCCGTGGCATCGGCCTGATTAACAAGCTTAAGGCCTATCAGCTGCAGGATACGGGTCTGGATACGGTGGAGGCCAATCTGGCCCTGGGTTTCCCGGAAGATTTGCGGGATTATGGTATCGGTGCTCAGATTCTGGCTGACCTGGGCGTGAAGAAGCTCCGTCTGATGACCAACAATCCTACCAAGGTAGTGGGTTTGTCCGGCTATGGTATTGAGATCGTGGAGAGGGTGCCCATCGTCATTGAGGCCAATGACGACGACCGCTTCTATCTGAAGACCAAGAAGATTAAGATGGGTCACCTTTATTAAAAGGGGGCTGGCCGGACCAGGAAAAGCCAGCGGCATATTCAGGACCTCAGGGGCATATGTCAAAAGGTCGGACCGGTCAGGAAAAACAAGAAGAAGATAAACATTTTCTCGTGAAAATAGTCCAGGAAAAACATTTTATAATAAATATAATGATAAAATATGGTATCATATATTATGAGGCTTAAAGGATCCGGATGTCCGGCTTCAAGGAGTCGGGAGGCCGGGGCCGGGCCCACCAAAACAGGAGGTTTATATCATGGCATACAATGTATTTGAAGGAAAAGTAGTAGGCGGCGAGGAGAAGATCGGTATCGTATGTGCCCGATTCAATGAGTTTATCGTAAGCAAGCTTTTAGGCGGCGCGGTGGATGGACTGGTTCGTCATGGTGTAGTGGAAGAGAATATCGATGTGGCCTGGGTTCCCGGTGCTTTTGAGATTCCCCTGATCTGCCAGAAGATGGTTGATTCTGGAAAATATGATGCGGTTATCGCTCTGGGTACTGTGATCCGTGGATCAACATCCCACTATGATTATGTCTGCAATGAGGTTTCCAAGGGTGTGGCCCAGGTGAGCCTGAAGTCCAATATTCCGGTTATGTTCGGTATCGTTACTACAGAAAATATCGAGCAGGCTATTGAGAGAGCAGGAACCAAGGCAGGCAACAAGGGCTATGACTGTGCTCTTGGCGCCATCGAGATGATCAACCTGATCAAGGCTCTGGAGAAATAAGAAAGAGGAGTTTACATACCTTGCGGGTATGGTAAGCAGAGAAGAACAGACCTTAAGTAAGCTTGCTTTTTTTCCGGGTTTGTTATATACTAGGTGACAATACATATACCCCCCGTGGGTATGAGGTAAAAGTAATTAATCTGCAGACGGAGAGTCTGCCCATAGAATAAGTGGAGGTAACTATTATGGCATTTCAGGTTACAAAACAGACACAGATTGGCGAGATGCTTCAGAAGGATATTGGAATTGCAGCAATCCTGATGGCAGCAGGTATGCATTGCGTAGGATGCCCGGCTTCTCAGATGGAGAGCCTGGAGGAGGCATGTATGGTGCATGGCATGGACGCTGATATGCTGACAAAGAGAATCAATGACTATCTTGCCAACGAGGCAAAATAATAAGAGTATTTTAAAAGAGCCGGGTATCTGCAGGCCGGTCCCGGGCAGCTGATGGAGTCTTCCAGGAGCTGTCTGGGAAAGGAGGCCGCAGAGACCCGGCTCTTTTTATATTTGAAGATTTTTTTCAGTATAAGGGCCTGTTTAAATCATTTGTGCCGGGGTTCCAGCTGATATACAGGAGACTGGAAGTCGGCTAGGTTGGCTGAATTACAGGATGCAATTCTTATCAGCTGGCATACAGGAGGCTGGTAGTCGGCTGTGTTGCTGAATTACAGCATGTATTTTTTATCAGTTGGCTTACAGCAGGCTGGCTGTCTGGGCCACGGCATCCTCGGCCAGGATTATGCGGAAATGTTCTCTGAAGTAGAAGTCAGTGCCGTAGCTTAAGTCCAGGCTCTTACCGAAATCGGCAGCCAGGGTGCAGGCCCGTTTAAAATGGTTTTTGTCACTGTCTCCCCTGCGCAGAAGCAGGTAGTAGCTGCCTTCAGAAGGATCCCGGTAGAGGGAGCTCATCCCTTTATAGAAGGGGTAAAGAACAGCACAGAGGCGGCTGATGTCAGAAAAACTGCTGAAATAATAGCAGCGGAAGTCTTTCTGGGAGGCAGCGGCTCCAGACCTGTTTCCTTTGCCGGCTTTGCCGGTCCTGCCGCCGGGATGAATGCCGGGAGCGGTGACTGGCTTGTCAGCTTCATCCAGGCCGGAGTCTTTGCCGGTCTCATCATTTTGACCAAAGTTATTACTGGCCCCGTCTTTCTGATCAGATTCCGGTCGGGGGTTGTTGTCCGGATTATATTCCAGGGCAGGAAGATCCTGCCGGCTGGAGGCGGGGTCAGTCTTTCCGGTCTTATTTTGACCCTGGCCCAAATCCTCTCTGATCTCTCTGGCTCTTTTCGCCAGATAGGTCAGCATTTCCTCGGCGGACATATTAAATAGATCTACAGGAACACTTTCCTCCCCGTCCTGCCCATCCTTTTCAATGGAAATCTCCAGGGTGGTCTCAAAGTCGCCATCCTTGCGGGTGGAGGAGAAATGGCATCCATCGGAATCGTCGGAGACAGAAAGCTGGTCATGGCTGCCTGCAGCCTCCGGGTCCTCCTCATAGTGGAGAGCTTCCGGGTCCTCTTCTAAAAGGTTGGAGAAGCCTGGGGAACTGTAGGTGGTGTCCGGAAGTTCCGCCCCATGAGCCAGCCCGGGGTCTTCCTCTCCGTGATTGCCATTCCGGGAGAAACGGGAGAAGCGGGTGTCAAATTCCTCCGGGTCTTCCACCTTGGTTATGATCAGGACCAGACAGTCCGAAGAGACTGGTATGGCCTCGATCATCAGGGGAATATTACTGCTTTCAAAACCCAGCTCCTCGTAGGCCTGGGTCATCATATCCTTGAAGAGCTCCCGTGCCTTGGCGGAACCGTAGGTGAGCTCATTAAGCTTGAGCTGCCGCTGGGCCAGGTCTTCTTTGGTGAGAGTGCAGCGGATCTGGTTTTCGTTAATCTTTTCTATATGCATGAGCATCCGTCCTTTACATGCCTGGCACATGGAATGTGTGTCAGCATTTTTTATAAATGGTAGTGTGAAAAAGACTCTGAATCCCTCTGGCCCTGCAGGCGGCCTGGGTATCAACCCTGCCGGGGTCCTGGTCCTGCCGGAATAAAAGAACTGCCGGTCCTGCTGGAAACAAGGGTATCGAGCCCAGCCGGTCCATGGGCCTGTGAAGACAAGAGGATTAGTCCTGCCGGTTTCTGGTCCCGCCGGAATTCTAAAGCCTGAAAAATAATTAGCAATAATACCTTGATCTTTATAAAACTTCCTGTCTTACCAGCATGCTGAATTCTATCAAAAATACCTTGTGTGGAGGAACTGTTTAATAAAGATACCAATAACATAGTATAATCAGAACTTGCTCTTCTGTAAAGTAAATATTATGTCTAAAGGCTGGGAAAGGCTTTCCCCTGAGGGAATATCCCTGTATGGCAGGCACTTCCTTGAAAATATTTTTCAGGAAAGGGCTTGCATTCGAATTGGAAATAGTTTACAATAACCAAACAGAAATGTCAATATTAAACATTTCAAGCAAAATATAGGAATATAATTGGCCTTGTAAATATGGTTTAAGAAGACATTTCGGGACGGGAGGGATAAGGCAGCAAATAGACTGGTCAGAATTGTTTTAGGGAATGGCAAACAGCTTCCGGAGAGTCCATAATGTTGCTTCTCTGAGTCCATAGTTTTCCCTCCCGCCATTTTGACTTTGCCCTGTAATCATGATATAGTATTGAGGACTGTGAGTAGCTTTCGGAAAGGGAGTCAATCAGGGAAAGCGGACCGGAGTTCAATCCAGAGATTAGACAAAAGTCTGGGCCGGAGTCTTTTCCAGGAATAGCCGGAAGTTCCTTAAGTATAATAACGAAGAGGTGATTCTGTGGAGACGCAGTGTCTGAAGATAGAGACGGGACTTTTGCCCAAGGCAGAGGGATCCCGGGAGAGCGAGACAGGGCAGGAAGATTGGCCGGCCGCAAGCCGGGAGGCCCTGGAACTGGCGGGCGACCTGATCCGCCGGGGAGAGCTGGTGGCTTTTCCCACGGAGACGGTCTACGGCCTGGGGGCAGATGCCCTCAATGAAGATGCGGCAGCCAGGATCTATGCGGCCAAGGGCAGACCTTCCGATAATCCTCTGATCGTCCACATCTGCCGTCTTGACCAGGTGGCAGAGATTGCCAGGGACATCCCCGAGGAGGCCTGGAAGATCATGGAGAGATTCTGGCCGGGACCTTTGACAGTAATATTAAAGAAGAAGGCCATTGTACCTGACGGTACCACAGGAGGACTGAAGACCGTGGCCATCCGCATGCCTTCCCACCCGGTGGCGGCAGCCTTAATCCGGGTCAGCGGCCGGATGATTGCGGCGCCCAGCGCCAACAGGTCCGGGAGACCCAGCCCTACCAGTGCGGCCCATGTCTATGAAGATATGAAGGGACGGATTCCCCTGATTCTTGACGGGGGACCTGTCCAGATAGGAATAGAGTCGACCATTGTCGACATGACAGGAGACAGACCGGTGATTCTCCGGCCCGGCTTTATTACGCCGGAGATGCTGGAGAAAGTGGCTGGTCCCGTCACCGTGGATCCGGCTGTGGCAGGCCGGGAGAAGCCTGTGAACATGGTGGCCAAGGCACCCGGTATGAAGTACCGCCATTATGCCCCCAAGGGGCAGCTGGTACTGGTGGAGGGAGCCGGCCCCAGAGTGATTGCCGAGATTAACCGCCTGGCGGCCGACCGGGAGGCGGAAGGATTAAAGGTGGGGATCATAGCCACCGACGAGACATTGGATTCCTATAAGAAGGGAATCCGGCGCAGTATCGGCAGGCGGAGTGATCCGGAGACGGTGGCAGCCGGACTTTACCGGATTTTAAGAGAGTTCGATGACCTGGCATGCCAGTACATTTACTCGGAAAGTTTTTTTGAGGAAGGACTGGGAGATGCCGTGATGAACCGGATGCTCAAGGCAGCCGGTTACCGGCTGATTGAGGTTTAAGAGATGGGCAGGAGGGAGACGGCAGAGGAATTCCGTGAGCGAAGAAAGAAGAAGCGGGGCGAGGATAACCGCCGGGTGATGCGGATGACTACTTTGATTCTGCAGCTGGGCATATCCATGATGACCTGTATCTTTCTCTGTGGGATTCCCGGTTATTTCCTGGCCGGGCACACCGGCCATCCGGTGATTTTCCCTTTGTTTTTGCTGCTGGGAGTTCTGTCGGGATTCCGGTCCTGTTACCAGGTGATCGAACGCTTTAACGGCCGACTGATCACGGGAAGGAAGCCGGAGGGACAGGAGGGACAGCCGGATATGGCTCCGGGCAGACAGCCGGATACAAAGCCTGACAGGAAGCCGGATAGCCAGAAAGGGGCTCAGGTCCCGGAAGCTGGAGGTGAGGATGAAGACGAATTGGATGAAGACCCATGGATCTGAGGCGGAGGAGACCCTGCTGGACCTGATCCTGGGCTGTCTCGTCTACAGCCTGGTTTTTGAAGTGATCGGCCTGATCTTTGTGGAGAACAAGCTGACATTTTCCCTGGGTCTGCTTATGGGAACCGCGGCCGCCATAGGCCTCAGTATCAGTATGTACAGGAGTGTGGAGAAGGCTGTGACCATGGAACCGGGTCAGGCCAGTCGGTCCATGACCCTGGCAAGTATCATAAGAATGCTGGTTATACTGGCAGTAGCATGGCTGGGTATGCATTTTACCTGGATCAGTTTCCCCGGGATCCTCGTCGGGATTCTGGGACTGAAGGTTTCGGCGTATCTTCATGTCTACACCAATGTATATATAACTAAGAAATTATTAAAGAAAGGAAGGTGAAGATATGGGAAACGGAGCAGGCGTGCCTGCCGGATTACTGCTGGACAGCGGGACCGAAGTGGACTTTTTTATCCACAGTTACTATGAGTTCAAGCTGTTTGGCACCACTGTCTCCATCAATACGACCATGGTCTGCACAGTGATCGTATGTCTGGCCGTCCTGGCCATGATCCTTGTGCTCCGGCACGAGATTATGAAGGACTACGATGAGCCTAATACGATTCAGAATATCGCAGAGATGCTTGTGGAGACCTTAGACAGCATGGTGGAAGGCAGTATGGGCAAGTTCGCGCCAAAGTATCGGAACTACGTGGAAATGCTGATGATTTTTATTCTGTTTTCCAACATCTCGGGACTTTTTGGCCTGAGACCGCCGACGGCTGACTTTGCCACCACATTCGGCCTGGCCCTCGTCACGTTCGTCCTGATCGAATATGCCTGGATCAGGTATAATGGCATATCCTTTGTCAAGGATCTCTTTCAGCCATTTCCTATCTTTTTCCCGGTTAACGTAATCAGTGAGTTCGCCACACCGGTATCCATGTCCCTGCGTCTTTTCGGAAATGTCCTTTCCGGAACCATCATGCTGGGCCTGTGGTACACCCTGATGCCCTGGTTTGCCAAGATAGGTATACCGACATTCCTGCATGCCTATTTTGATCTCTTCTCAGGAGCGATCCAGACCTATGTATTCGGTATGCTGACCATGACCTTTATCACGGACAAGTATCCCAGCTGACCGGGCACGTATTGAGATAGTTAATATTTGTTGAGACATAGAAGCAGGTATCCCGGCTTACCGGGTATATATTAATTGGCTTAATATTTGCAGAGACATAGAGTCAAAGACCCCGGCTTACCGGATATGTATTAAATTAGTTGATATTTATTAAGACATATAATAAAGAAAGCATTTATTGAGACAAATCATTAGAAACAAATCATTAGAATCAGAGATTTATTTTATTAAGAGAACATGGAGTCAACAAGGAGGAAAAAATTATGACACAGATTACTAACGAAGGATTAGTAGCAGCTTGTTCCTGTATCGGTGCGGGCCTTGCGCTTATCGCAGGTATCGGACCTGGTGTCGGCCAGGGTATCGCAGCCGGCCATGGTGCATCCGCTGTAGGACGTAACCCGGGGGCAAGAGGAGATATCACTTCCACCATGCTTTTAGGCCAGGCTGTTGCCGAGACAACCGGTCTTTACGGTCTTGTAGTAGCACTGATCCTGCTGTACGCGAACCCGCTGATCGGCCGTTTCTAGAAGAACAGATCTGACGAGCAGGCAGGACCTGCCCATGGATTCTTAGAAAGGAGGCCAGATCGTGTTACTGGAAGCACTGTACGACGACCGTATATTCGGGCTGGATCCACAGCTGCTATTTCAGTTGTGTTTCCAGATACTTTCCGTATTTCTGCTCTTTCTGCTGGGAAGTTACCTGCTGATCGAACCTGTGCGCAAGATCTTAAACGCGCGTAAGGAAAGGATCATGCGGGAGCAGCAGGAAGCCAAGGAGTCCCGGGATGAAGCGGTACGTTTTAAGGAAGAATATGACAAGAAGCTTAAGGAGATCGACCGGGAGGCCGAGCAGATCCTGAGCGACGCCCGCAAGAAGGCCCTCCGCCGGGAGGAAGAGATTATCGCCGATGCCCGCCAGGAGGCAGAGCGGATCATCACGGCGGCCAGAAACGAGGCGGAGCTGGAGAAGAGCCGGGTCAAAGACGAGGTCAAGCAGGAGATCATTTCTGTGGCTGCCCTCATGTCCGAGAAGATCATCGGAGAGGCTGTAGACCAGAGACGTCAGGATGCTATCTTTGAGCAGACCTTGAAGGAGATGGGTGAAGAGACATGGCTAAGCTAGTAAGCACAACCTATGGGGACGCTTTGTTTGAACTTGGCCTGGAGCAGAACAGCCTGGATGGCCTCTACGAGGAAGCTCAGGCAGTGCAGAAGACATTTTCTGATAATGAAGATCTGTCAAAACTCCTGAACCATCCGAAGATCATCAAGGAAGACAAACAGAAGATCATAGGAAATGTGTTCTCCGGCCGGGTGTCCGGGGATATGGAGGGCTTCCTCCATGTGATCGTGGAGAAGGACCGCTACAATGAGATTCCGTCCATTTTCTCCTATTTCATCCATAAGGTCAAGGAATACAAGGGGATTGGAACAGCCGCCGTCAGCTCAGCTAAGGAGTTGACAAGACTCCAGAAAAATGCTCTGGAGAAGAGGCTTTTGGAGACCACCCGCTACAAGACCTTCGATGTGGACTACAGAGTGGATCCGTCCCTGCTGGGCGGCCTGGTGGTCCGGATCGAGGACCGGGTCCTTGACAGCAGTCTGAGAACACAGCTTGACAAGCTCAGCAAAGAGTTGACGCAGATCCAGCTTTCCTGATTCCTGGAGGAGGACCATCAGCGGCTGATGGACTTTCCGGTCCCGGGGGACTGGGATAGGAGAGCTGGAAGAGATATAGATTCTGCCTTTTGAGGCAGAAGAATTTAAACTAGGATAAACTAGGAGCCGCCGGCCTGCCGGCAGAAGAGCGGGGAAGGCGGCATGGCATAAGAACAGAGAAAGAAGGTGTATTAAGCTCTATGAACTTAAGACCTGAAGAGATCAGTTCCGTCATCAAGGAACAGATTAAACAGTATACGGCGAAACTGGAGACAGCCGATGTGGGTACCGTAATCCAGGTGGCTGACGGAATCGCACGTATTCATGGTCTCGAGAGCGCGATGCAGGGTGAGCTTCTGGAATTCCCGGGAGAGGTATACGGCATGGTCATGAACTTAGAGGAAGACAATGTCGGTGCGGTACTCCTGGGTGATCACCGCAGCATCAACGAGGGCGATACGGTCAAGACCACTGGCAGGGTGGTTGAGGTTCCGGTAGGCGACGCCATGACCGGCCGTGTTGTCAATGCCCTCGGCCAGCCCATCGATGAGAAGGGTCCCATTGAGGCGACAAGCTACCGCCCCGTGGAGAGGGTTGCCCACGGCGTAATCGAGCGTAAAAGTGTTGACACCCCGGTTCAGACCGGTATCAAGGCCATCGATTCCATGATCCCTATCGGAAGAGGACAGCGAGAGCTGATCATCGGAGACCGTCAGACTGGAAAGACGGCCATCGCCATCGATACCATCATCAACCAGAAGGGTCAGAATATGCATTGTATCTATGTGGCCATCGGTCAGAAAGCTTCTACCGTAGCCAACATAGTAAAGACTTTAAATGAGTACGGAGCCATGGAGTATACGACCATCGTTGCGGCTACGGCCAGTGAGCTGGCACCGCTCCAGTATATCGCTCCCTACGCAGGTTGTGCCATCGGTGAGGAATGGATGGAGAGAGGCGAGGATGTCCTGGTCATCTATGATGACCTGAGTAAGCATGCGGTAGCCTACCGTACCCTGTCCCTCCTGCTCCGTCGTCCGCCGGGACGTGAGGCCTTCCCCGGAGATGTATTCTATCTCCATTCAAGACTGCTGGAGAGGGCTTCGAGACTGTCGGAAGACCTGGGAGGAGGTTCCCTGACGGCCCTGCCTATCATCGAGACCCAGGCAGGAGATGTATCTGCCTATATCCCGACTAATGTCATCTCCATCACAGACGGTCAGATCTACCTGGAGACGGAGGCCTTTAACGCCGGTTTCCGCCCGGCCATCAATGCCGGTCTTTCCGTATCGCGAGTAGGTGGCTCTGCCCAGATTCCGGCCATGAAGAAGATTGCCGGCCCCATCCGTACCGAGCTTGCCCAGTACCGTGAGCTGGCTTCCTTTGCCCAGTTCGGTTCCGAGCTTGACGATGACACCAGGGCCCGTCTTGACCAGGGTGAGAGGATCCGTGAGGTTCTGAAACAGCCCCAGTACAAACCTCTTCCCGTAGAGAAGCAGGTTGTGACCATCTACGCGGTGACCAGGAAGATGCTTCTGGATATCCCCACCGAGCGGGTTCTGGAATTTGAGGAAGGACTTCACGATTTCATCGATACCAAGTATCCGGAAATCTTCAGCCATATCCGGGAGGAGAAGAAGATCTCTGATCAGACAGACGAGCTGATAAAGAAGGCGATCAACGAATATAAAGAGCAGTTTTAAGGCGGTGATTCATTATGGCATCCATGAGAGATATTAAGAGGCGGAAAGAGAGTATTCAAAGTACGCAGCAGATCACCAAGGCCATGAAGCTGGTATCCACCGTCAAACTGCAGAGAGCAAAGGTGAGAGCGGAGGGGGCCAAGCCCTACTTCAACAAGATGTATGCGACGGTTCATTCCATCCTGGAGAAGTCCGGTAATATCGACCACCAGTATCTGAAGCATAACGGGTCAGACATGAAGGGTGTCATCGTGGTGACTTCCAACAGGGGTCTGGCCGGCGGCTACAATAATAACGTGGTCAAGCTGCTGGCGGACAGCGGCCTGTCCAAGGACCAGGTCCAGGTATATGGAATCGGCAAAAAGGGTGTGGACGGTCTGGCTCACAGAGGCTACAAGATCGTGGCTGACGAGTCAGACATCATCAATGAACCCCTCTTTGCCGATGCCATCATCATCGGCAAGACCCTCCTTGACGCCTACAGTGCCGGGGAGATCGGAGAGATTTATCTGGCCTACACTAATTTTAAAAATACCGTAGTTCATGAGCCCAGGCTTCTGAAGCTGCTCCCCATAGAGACGGAGGAGGTCGATGAGGCAAGTAAGGAAATGCAGTCCATAGGGCATAAGCAGGACCAGGGTCAGCCAGAGGAGGAGAACTCCCGCAAGGCTGCCCCCATGAATTATGAGCCGGAGGCAGAGGAGGCCCTCGACCTTCTGGTGCCCAAATATATTAACAGTATTATCTTCGGTTCCTTTATCGAGGCTGTTGCCAGCGAGAACGGTGCCCGTATGCAGGCTATGGATGCGGCCACCAGCAACGCGGAGGAGATGATCAGCTCTCTCTCCCTTGCCTACAACAGGGCAAGGCAGGGTGCCATCACCCAGGAGCTGACGGAGATTATCTCCGGAGCCGAGGCATTGAACTGACCGTAATAGGGGAGTCCCTGGCGGTCAAAGTAACAGGAATTCACATTTACAGTATAAGGAGAAAGAAATGGCAGCACAGAATCAAGGGAAGATCACCCAGGTTATCGGTGCCGTTCTGGATATGAAGTTCGCACAGGGAGTACTCCCGGAGATTAACGACGCCGTTGAGATCATCAGGCCGGACGGAAGCCGGCTGGTGGCCGAGGTTGCCCAGCATTTGGGCGATGACATCGTCAGATGTATCGCCATGGGACCGACTGACGGTCTGGTGCGGGGCATGGAAGTCACCGCCACGGGCGGACCCATCTCCGTGCCGGTAGGTGAGAAGACACTGGGACGAATCTTTAACGTTCTGGGAGATCCGATTGACAATAAGCCGGCCCCGGAGGGAGTAAAGAGGATGCCCATTCACAGGAAGGCACCTACCTTTGCGGAGCAGGCCACGGACACAGAGATCCTGGAGACGGGAATCAAGGTCGTTGACCTCCTCTGTCCCTACCAGAAGGGTGGAAAGATCGGTCTCTTCGGCGGTGCCGGAGTAGGTAAGACCGTACTGATCCAGGAGCTGATCCGTAATATCGCTACCGAGCACGGCGGCTATTCCGTATTCACCGGTGTTGGAGAGAGAACCCGTGAGGGTAATGACTTATATACAGAGATGAGCGAGTCGGGCGTTATCGAGAAGACCGCCATGGTTTTCGGTCAGATGAACGAACCGCCGGGAGCCCGTATGCGTGTGGGCCTTACCGGACTTACCATCGCCGAGAACTTCAGAGATGAAGGTGGAAAGGACGTCCTTCTTTTCATTGATAATATCTTCCGTTTCACCCAGGCCGGTTCTGAGGTGTCGGCCCTCCTGGGCCGTGTGCCCAGTGCCGTAGGTTACCAGCCGACCCTGCAGACAGAGATGGGCGCTCTCCAGGAGCGGATCACATCCACGAAAAATGGATCGATCACATCGGTACAGGCTGTCTACGTGCCTGCCGATGACCTGACAGACCCGGCTCCGGCCACAACCTTTGCCCACCTGGATGCGACGACGGTACTTTCCCGTGCCATCGTTGAGCAGGGTATCTACCCGGCAGTAGACCCCCTGGAGTCCACCTCCCGTATTCTGGATCCCAGAGTAGTAGGTGAGGAGCACTATCATGTGGCAAGACAGGTACAGGAGATCCTTCAGAGATATAAGGAGCTGCAGGATATCATCGCCATCCTGGGTATGGACGAGCTTTCCGAGGACGAGAAGCTCCTGGTAGCCAGAGCCCGTAAGGTACAGAGATTCCTCTCCCAGCCCTTCTTCGTGGCAGAACAGTTCACCGGAACCAACGGCCGCTACGTACCTCTGGCAGAGACCATCCAGGGCTTCAAGGACCTCCTGGAAGGCAAGTACGATGACATTCCGGAAGGTATGTTCCTGAACGCCGGCAATATGGACGACGTCCTGGCCAGGTATAATAAGTAAAGAAGGTGATTTCATGGCGGAAAAATTAGTCAGACTTGAAGTCATCGAACCTTCCGGGATCTTCTATAGCGGTGACGTGGCTATGATCGAGTATAATACCACAGTGGGAGAGGTGGGGATCTATCCTGACCACATCCCCATGACCCAGATCATCGCCCCCGGCATCCTCAAGATCACAGAGCAGGATGGACAGAAAGAGGCAGCCCTCCTGTCCGGTTTCGTGGAGATCAGCCAGGACCGGGTTACCATCCTCGCCGAGTCCGTAGAGTGGCCCGAGGAGATTGATAAAAAGAGAGCCGAGGAAGCCAGGATCCGGGCCGAGAGAAGACTGTCCACGGAACACGAGGGCGGCGTGGATATCCAAAGAGCCGAACTGGCCCTGAAGAAAGCCCTGATCCGCCTGCAGCTGTCAGAGCGGAAATAGGGAATTACCGAAAATAACAGACAATGAATCATCGTTTACAAAAAAAGCCTTTCCGGGAAGATACAGAACCGGAAAGGCTTTTTTTGTAAAAAGGTGTAAAAAGGGACTAAAAAATAGTATTTGTTGATTTGATTTTTAAGTGGTAAATATAAAAAGGCTATGATATCATAAAAAATAAGTTAAAGGTAGAAGTACTACTTCAAAGAATAGGTACGTTTTTTGTTTATTGATACAGATAATCATATGTTTTGCAGGATTGTGAGAGCTGCTATGCAGCGAAACAAGCCGTGATATTTTTTTGCTTTTACATCATCATATGTAGTTATACGGATGCAATGACAGAATTGATGAAACTGAAATGAATTTCGGACCAAATCATGACTTTTTTAGAAAAAACGGAATAAGGAGATAAAAAGATGTCGAAATATCTGAGATACATACAAAGGTTATTAATGACCTATATGGCTCAGGGTTGGAAATGGCGGCGTCTTGTTACTGCAATGGCTATGGTGGTCGTTTTCGTTACGACCTATGCGCTCATATTACCGGCCATCACTTTGGAGAAAGAAGAAGGGAAAACGGATCAGGGCGTATATCTGGATCAGATGGAAAGCGGCTCTACGGCATCAATGCAGCAGGGTTCCCCCATGGCAGACTCTGAACAGGATTTGGAGGGAAACACTTCTCATTCGACTGTTGACGCACAAGAGGAACTGACCCCCTCCGACACGACCAGGAAAGATAAGGATACTGTTCCTGCAGAAACAGAAGGAGAAGATCAGACAGATCAAGTATTACTCACACCGGATTCCTCTCAAGGAAATCCTGACGATCCGGTCCAGAAAGACCAGGATCAGAGCAGCCGGTCTCAGACAGCCAGCTATGCCAAAGGCATATATACCGGCAGGGGAGACGGTTACACCGTGTCTCTGGAACTGAAAGAAGAGATGAAGCTTCCGGCGGATGTCACGATATCCGTCGAGGAGATCAAAAAAGAGGATATGACGGATAAAGATACCTCTGCTGCTTATTCTTCTTATTTAAGAGCAGCCAGGAGGGCGGCCGCCAGAGAAGGCCGGGGAGAGTTTCGCTCTGTCCGGTTCTTAAAGTTCGCCCTTTTTTCCAAGGGCAAGGAGATCCGTTCCAGCCAGGACATCGATCTGCTGATCGTGCCCACGGAAAAAGATAAGGTCAGAAAAGGGGAAAAAGCCCACGTTCTTACCTTCCGGGGCTCTTATGCCTACATGGTGGAAAGTGTAGATACACAAATGAGCGGGTACCGGGTGTCCGCCTACCGCTTCTTCTACTCCTCCGCAGTGAATAACAGAAACTGGGGCCTGGTGGGCCTTGCCGTGACCGCACCAAAGACAGAGGAGAAGGAAGAGAACTCCACAGAAGAAGTAAAAGCATCTTCGGAGGATAATGCGGCAGCATCTACAGAGGAAACAGCGGCATCCACGGAAGAAGCAGCAAAAGCGTCTACAGAGGAAGCAGCAGCATCCACGGAAGAAGCAGCGAAAGCGTCTACAGAGGAAGCAGCAGCATCCACGGAAGAAGCAGCAAAAGCGTCTATAGAGGAAGCAGCGGCATCCACGGAAGAAGCAGCAAAAGCATCTACAGAGGAATCGGCAGCTACCGAAGAGAGCACAGAAACGAAAGCGGCCAGTACAGAGACTGTTGAAAAGAATCGGAAGTCTGTAGAGAAACTGGAATTTCAAGGACAGGATTACAAGGTAGTTATGACCTGTGATGACAAAGCCTCCATCCCGGAAGGAGCCGTCCTCCAGGTGAAAGAGATCCCTAAGGACAGCAAGGACTATGAAAAATACCTCCAGGAAGCCAGAAAGACCCTGGAGATGAACAAGAAGGCCGAGCCCACGGCCCGCTTCTTCGACATTAAAATTATGGATGGGGAAAAGGAGGTTGAACCAGCTTCCCCGGTTTCTGTAAATATCAGTTATAACCAGCCTGTGGAAGTCAAGGAAGGGGAAAAGGTAAACGTCCTTCATTTCGGAGATAATAAGACCGAGGTCATCGATGATGTGAAAGTCAAGACCAACAAGAACGATGACGTAAAGAGCATCACCTTCGAGGCAGCCTCCTTCTCCGTCTATGGCATGATCGGAACGACCATTGAGAAGACCGTACTGGCGAGTGATGGGAAGAATTATAAGGTAACCGTGACATATGGGGCTGAAGCGAATCTACCAGAGGATACAGACCTTATTGTTACTGAAGTAAAGCAGAATAATGCGGATTATAATCGATACCTTGAAGAATCTGCCTTAAAGCTTGGTAAAGAAGTGGATGCTATTTCCTATGCCCGAATCTTTGACATCAGCCTTGTATCAAAAGGGAATCCTGATGTTCACTATCAGCCTGAGGCAGATGTAGATGTTAGTATAGAGCTGATTGATGCTGATAAGAATAGAATTGATAACCTTAAGGTTATTCATATTTC
Source organism: Lachnospiraceae bacterium UBA7026 (assembly GCA_002494165.1). Lineage (GTDB taxonomy): Bacteria > Bacillota > Clostridia > Lachnospirales > Lachnospiraceae > Anaerobutyricum. The sequence goes on from DLBH01000084.1 coordinate 20,845, forward strand.
CGATAATGACCAGGTGGATGTTCTGGATGTTTCAGCAAATGGAAATGTACTGAATTTTCAGACAGACAGTTTTTCAATCTATCCGATTGTTGATGATGATACACCGGGAGGAAATGCAAGAATAGTATATCGTTTCTGGTATTTTAATGCGGCTTCTGGCGTTTATGAGCAGATGTCTTCACAGTATTTCCGTTATAGTGATGTTCAGGACCGGGATGCAGAAATATACGAACCGAGCATACCTGGAATGTCTCAGGAAGACTTTGTGCGTATTTTCCAGGGATGGCACAGAGGTACAGTTGACGGCAGCACAGCAGATATTTCAGAAGAATCCGTGACGGTATCGGAACTGAATCAGGAACTAAAAGCAAAAACGGAAAATGAGTATGTTGAAGGTACTTATATTGACCTGATCGCGGAACTGAAGGATGCTTACTATATCACTTATGTTGATATCAATACAAACAATATCCTCAGCACGGATTTGGTATTAAAAGAAGAAGGTGAAACTTATTTCACAGTAAAAGATGTTGTAAAGCCGACAAAATATGAGGACAAACTTACAGGATGGCGTCTGCTTGAAGATAGCGATGATCCGGATGCCCTTCTCTATGAGCCGGGTACACAGTATCCTATAAGTTCTAATATCACTCTTGCACCGGTAGTGGAAGGTGGATACTGGCTGATTTTTGATGATAATGATCTTGTTGATGATGGTACGGGTCGGATGGTCAGCGGCGGTGCCAGTTATACAGCCCCTGCTTTTTATATGAACACGGAGAGCGTAAAAGAGGTTACTGTCCAGCCGGAAGATCCGACCAGGACAGGCTATGCCTTTGGTGGATGGTATGAAGATGAAGCCTGCACTATACTCTTTACTTTTGGTGAATTACTGACAAAAAACACTACAGTTTATGCAAAATGGATTCCTTCAGACAGTGCTTACCGCGTTATTATTTGGAAGCAGAAGTCCACAGATAAGGTTGGAATTGACGATGAGAATAAGACTTATGACTATGATACCAGCTTTCTCGTTGATTCGGACGTTACAACAGGGGATCTGATTTACCTGGATAATCAGTATACCAACATTTATGGAGAAAACGGTACCTCCACGGATACAGATAAGGCTTATTTCACTTACAATCCGGATAAGAGTAATCCTTATATCGTGGTGAAAGCAGACGGCAGCTCTGTGATCAATGTGTACTATGATCGTGTACCCATGACCATGAATTTTTACACTTGGGGAAATGGATATATATATATAGAGACCACAACTGAAAATGGTACTCAGTATGGGCTTGTAAATGGAGAGTATGTTGAACTGTCCCATGAGAATGGAGAAGATATCTATACCTATACCTATTCTCCGGTCTATTCCACAACAACAGGGGACAATGGGACACAGTACGGTATTGTTGATGGAGAATATGTTGAGATCGACAGGGAGTCTATGACGACTTACCGATTACAGTATATTTATAATGCTGCCACAGACAATACTGGGACTCAGTACGGCGTCTATAACGGTGAGTTTGTACAGATATATTACTATAACGGTACCTGGTATAGAACCAGAAACGGAGGAGGTTGGATAGGATATACGTACTCCAACCCTTATTATGGAAATCGTTACACACGAACAAGTAATAATAATGGTACATATTCATATACAGGCCCTCGTTATACAAGGACAGGTTGGAGTGCTCCATATAACTATACAGAGACAACATCACATAATGGAACGCAGTATGCCGTAGTTACAGCAGATGCTGGTCATGTACATCTTCAAAGAAACACAAATGGTTATATCTATTATTATAATGGAGAAATATATGAGGGTGCTCGATATACGGCAAGTACGACCCCTGCCACTTACATAGGGCAGCTCTATCGCAAAGACGGAGATGTCTACCATGCCACGGAAGAAAATGGTGCAGGACTGTATGGACGAGACCAGAATAACGTTTTCCGTGCACTCAATGAGACACATACACCGGCGAAACTTTGGTCTTACACGGATTCAGAAGGCGTAAAGCACTACTATACTGGTACCAGATATACGCGCTCCAATAATCAACAGAACAGCTGGCAGCTTTATAAGTCTTTTGAAGGTCTTTATGGCTCTACGTTGGAGAGTAATGGTTATACTTGGCCTACAGGTTATAACTGGTACGACACTGGTTATAATACTGCCAACGGTGGTAATGCAGATGGGGGAACGGCAGGTCGAACAGATGGTTCGCGCATGACTTTAAAAACAACTTTTGAGCCATTGGATAATTCTACAGTTGCAAAATTTTATGGTAATACTGAGACAACTACCGGGTCAGCCATTATTTTCTACCTGCAGAACCTGGATGGTTCTTATACAGAGGCAAACAGTTTCTACACTGGATACAATAGTGGGTCATTCCATATCAATGATAAGTATACCGGGTATCATGCTGCATATTACAGAACAGGCGGGTACGGAAACTGGACAGCGGTAACGCCAAAAGGATCAGATGGTTATTATGGAGGTGCGATTAGTTTCAATAATTACTTTGAGGTTCGTTTTGATCGCAATGAGTATAAGCTGACCTTCTTCACCAACAATGGTGGAAATGACGTAGAAGATTACACAGTTCTTTATGAAGATGATATCAGCGGTTACGCAGACCAGGCGGAAGGCCAGAAAACAGGACACTATTTCCTGGGCTGGTATGCAGATGCCGGTTTCTCACAGCCCTTTGACTTTAATACAACCATGCTGGATCATAACGTGGATGTGTACGGCTATTGGAAAATGGAACGTATCCGTGTTGTGATCGTACCTGGAGCAAACAATGTTTATACTGGATCACAGTCGCTCAGCTTTCGTCTTGACTATGATGAGAAAATCGGCGGCTCTATGTTGGAGGCTGCCACTCGGACAGGCTATATCTTAGACGGCTGGTATACAGATCCAGAATTTACCAATAAGTGGATCTTTTCAACACCGGTAAATGCTACAGTAGAAGGCGTTGATATGACGTATCATACTGCACCTAAATGGGCTTCGACAAGGGTTGCATATGGCGACGATGATGAGGAACATGACAATGTAAGAGGTATAGTCCAGCTATATGCTAAATGGATCGTCGATACTAGTCAGAAGGGTATCAATGTCGAATACGACCCCGGTGAAGCTGGTATTTATGATACAAATGGAACCCTGATCACGACAGTTCCCATTGACCCGCAGATTTATCAGGAAGGAAGCAACGTGATTGTCGGATCAGCACCTTCCGGATATAATGAGTTATATCATTTCCAGTACTGGGAAGCGATTGACAGTGAAGGCAATGTTCTTGAAGTAACGGATAAGAATGGAAATAAGATTACCCAGCTACCTCCGGGAACGACCTTTGATGTTGATGGAGTTACGCCATATTCACAGACCGAGGATGAAGATGGCAATCCTGTATTAAAAACCATTAGGCTTCGTGCAAAGTATGTAAAAGATACGGATGTGGATGGGAGATATACCACGATTACCTATAATGGCAACAGTTTTGATGCAAGTGTCTATCCAGATGGTTCTGAACCCATGCAGGGAAGAACCAGCGATGGATCTGAGCAGATACAGGTTACTTATGATGAGCAGATCAATGAAACCATTGTACTGCCCGGAAAAAATGATTTTTATCTTGATGGGTATGAACTGGTAGGATGGTCCTTTATCGAGGGCAGCTATGAAGACCAGACGGATCCGGAAAAGCTGGAAGGAAACACCAACTTTCTTCCTGGGCAGATGGTAGCTGCAGATAATCTGTTTCAGAACAGGTTAAACGATGAAAGCAATACTCTGTATGCTATGTGGCAGCCAAAGACCTACAAGGTCACGGTAAAGCAGGTAGTTGAGAACGGCGTGCCTGTTCAGAACTTCAACTACTCTTATAAATCAGGAGTGGAAAATGTATTAGAATTTTCCAATTTAAGCACCGTAACGTTAACCGGGAATGATTCCGTCACCTACACCAACTTGTCCACGGATCCTGAAACGCAATATCAGTATTATGACCGGGTTGGCCATGTATTCAAGATTACAGCACCTACAATACCTGATAATGCTGACTATGATGTTCGTGTCAATGCAACTGTATTACGTGATGATGGGACACGTGAAACTTTGCCACTCAATGAATTAGGGAATTATGAGATCCTTGGAGATATTGAGATTACATATACATACTCTATGAAGGTTCCGGTTACCCTGGAAAAGAGGGCGTTGAATGATGACGAGCTGCTGTCAGGTTCTAAATTTGTTCTGACGCCGGTTCAGTGGAACGCTGAAACTTCGCACTGGGAGCAGGTCGGAACGGCTACCTTTGAATATGATATGTCTTCCGTGAGTTCTCTGAGCAGGAGACTGCAGGAAGGTGTTTATCGTGTAGAGGAAACACAGGCTCCGTCGGATTATGCTTTGATGGGCGAACCTGTTCTTTTGACGGTTCGCAGAGGCGAGGTATTTCTCCTCCGTACAATAGGCGGTGGAACTGTAACTACAAGTATTGCTAAATTAACAGGTTCCGATGGTCATACTCTGGTTATCTATGACAGGCCAATCATACCTCTGGAGATCAAAAAGGTTGTTGACGGTCAGGAACTGGATGCCGCCGGATATACTTTTTCTTCACAGCTTACGCTTGAAGGATCTCCGATGAAGGGCTTTGATACGGTAGGTAACGGGACTGCGGCTGACATTACAAATGGAGCAGGAATCATAGAATTCAAGCTTGGCAACAATGCGACAAAAACGATTAATGTTCCTTGGGGAACCGTTGTCGAAGTTTCAGAGAACGAGTATGCACAATTTGTAGTTGAAACTACATCTCAAAATAATGTTGCTGATGAAGACACTGAGAATGATCGGATCTTTAGATGTGCTGTGGAACAGGCAGATACGATTACCTTTACGAACAGGAACAAGTTGTTGACTGTGACAAAAGAAGTGACAGGCAGTGCAGATGATCAGGCGAAGCCATTTACATTCACATTGGGCGGCTTGTCGGCAGGAAAGATCTATCGTTACAATGTAAACGGTTCAAATGTAACAAAGACAGCAACGGGTGATGGAACTGTTTCTTTCGAATTAAAGCATGGCCAGTCCATGACAATCCCACTGCCTGGAGACATCAATTATACAGTGACAGAAGTGGAAGATGCCGGCTTTGATACGTCAGTCACAGTCGACAGTGGTAGCCCGGAAGAGGTTTCCACCAAAACTGTTGCCCTGAGTACGGCAAAAACAATTCTTTTTATCAACACACGAAAGGCTATTCCTGTTAAGATTCTCAAGGTTGATGACAAAAATGCAGCACTTGAAGGAGCAACCTTTACGTTAATGGATTCTGAAGGTAATAGTGTAGAAGTGGCAGCCGATGGAAGCAGCACTGTTTTTGACGGGGATCTGACAATTGGTGAAGAATATTCACTAACGGAAACACATGAACCTGAGAATTATGAAAAACTTGGTGAAGCGGTTAGCATCAAAGTTACCCAGGATGGGGTTTCTGTTACTGGTGGAGATGATACTGCTTCAGTTACAGTCCCGACTCAGGCTGGAGATCCTTATATTGTCAATGTTCAGAATAAACCGCTTGCCGAGCTAGAGGTTCAGAAGAGTTGGTCCAGCGGTGATTTTGTTACCATGCATGGTTCAATTCATGTCGCGCTTTATAAAAAGAGCGATGGAAATACTCTTGAATTTGTGGAAGGCTCTGTGAAGGAAATTGCATCACCTGATGTTTCGGTGGTATATAAAGTTCGGGAATCAGAGCTTGAAGATTACGTTGTTCGGGAAGTAGCCATAGTTGGTGAAATCATCTCACCAGTTGCTGAATCAGGAACGATTGTCGTTGCAGATGAAACTACTGAGATAGGAACTGGTAAGTCAGATACTTATGTAGTGACATATTCAGAAGGTCAGATATCAGAAGGAGGAACGGTAAAAAAACGTACGGACATAGTTACCAATACGATGCGGAAGCTGGTAATAAATAAAACTGATTTGAATAATGATCCACTAAAGAATGCAGTATTCACTCTGACTGGCGATGATAAGGAGATTCCTGTTACAGGTTATGATAGTATTACATCAAGTGAAACGGCAAATGGTAATCTTCTGAATGGGGTTTATCTCTCAAATGGTGTATACTATTTGAAGGAAACGAATCCTCCGGCAGGCTATATTTCATTGGAATATATGTTGAAAATCACAGTTGGTCAAAATGGAATAGCTATGCTGACGGATACAGAATATGCACCAAGGACTTATAATGATGAGACACCTGATAATGATTTGTTATACACATTCAGTGTTGCTAACAATCCTGGCGTCGAACTCCCTTCCACCGGAGGTCCCGGAACTAACCTCATTTATCTCCTCGGAACTATCCTGACAGCATTTGCCGGAATAGGTCTGGTGATGAGGAAGAGACGGAAAGCATAAGAACAAAATATCAAAAGTAATGTGCAATCGGCTCTGTGAGTGTGACAGCTCATGGGGCCGCTTATGGTAATGAGATCAGCGTATCGCTGTTCCGAGACAAAAGGCCTGTGAAGATGTTCTGGGAACTGAAGAATACAAGGGTGTCTACTCTGTGAGCGACATTCTCGGAATGCCAACACAGGTGGTCGTGACCAGCTGGATGATGCTGATAGTGTAGGGTTAAGGAGTCTTTCAGCTTACAACTCAGCGCTACCAGCGTAGATTTCTGATTTCTGAGCTAGTCATTCTTATCACACCTGATGTTTTAGAACTAAAACAAATGCTTGTGAATTAAGACAAGATGTGCTATGCTTTAGTCAACGGAACCTTAAGGGCTGAAGAAAAGCGAACATGATATTAAATCTTAATGAAGGAAATATTAGAACCTTGATGGAGAGTTATATTTGATGAGTACACCGGATATTTCATTTAAACCACTCTGGAAACTGCTGATAGACCGCGATATCAGCCGCCATGAACTTCAGCTGAAAGCAGGAGTATCCAGATCGACCATGTGGAAAATGGGAAGAAATGATTATGTATCTCTTGATGTGATTACAAAGATCTGTAAGGCTTTGGACTGCAGCGTTGATCAGATCATGGAAATATTCTAATTATAGAGGCGCAATTTAGAAAGGAATACTAAAATGAATACATTGGAAGCGACAGTATCAATGCTGGAACAATTACCGGAGAGAGATCTGCTTAAAATTCAGGCATTTATAAGGCTTTTTTTCCCGGAGACATCAAATCCGTTCACTCCTTTGACTGAAGATGAGATATATGCACAGCTTGAAAGATCCAGAAAGCATGTAGAGGAAGAAAAACTGAAAGATGCAAGGCAGGTATCTTCAAATGTGAGGTCAAAGTATGGACTATAGGGATCAGCTTAACACTTGGAGAGTACTCGCTACAGATGATGTTGAAGAGGATTTGTCTGAGTTTGTTCAGTACCTTTTGTTTGAGAAGATGAGCAAGCAGGCTGCAGATGCTGTACTCGAAGACTATGATGAAACGCTTGATGAACTGGAAAGAGTAGCCGGTTCTTTAAAACTGGTTGATAATCCACGACTTGCAAAGTTGGGTTACAGAAGGATCAACTTCAAACGGCATAGGTATTATTTCCTGTATAGGATTGCAGGCGACACAGCTATTATCGACGCGATGTATCATGAACTACAGGATCCGGATAACGTGATGAGATGATTTTCCCTCCACCGGCGGCTCCGGCACCAACCTGATCTACCTCCTCGGCGTCATGCTTACAGGCATTGCTGGGGCAGGTCTGGTGATGAGGAAGAGACGGAGAGATGCTGCCTGATATGACTGCCCTAGCACATGGGTATACACAGATCCTTGGAGCGGGCGTACTGCTGTGGAGAAGGCGTAGAATAATCCATGGGCCTTTCCCCGCCGCTCTGCGGCGATCGGAAATTCACTAAGAGCGGAGGAAGAGATATAATGTGAGGCGAAAGGAAGGGCCTCATGAAGAGTCATAGTGTACATAGTTCCCATAACGTATCGGTATTGATGTATCATTTTGTATTTCTGACGAAATATAGACGAGTAGTGATCGATGATCATGTAGATGAAGTGATCAAAGAGACATGCATTGAAATTGAAAAAAGATACCCAATGCGTTTCCTCGAAATCGGAACAGACAAAGATCATATACATTTGCTGATTCAGTCAGTACCGAAATATAGTCCAACGCAAATAGTGCAGGTAGTAAAAAGCCTAACAGCCAAACAAGTATTTACGCAATGCCCACAAGTAAAGAAAAAGCTTTGGGGAGGGGAATTCTGGTCGGATGGATTCTACGTAGCGACAGTAAGCGAGCACGGAAATGAGAGAGTAATCGCGAACTATGTGAAGAACCAGGGAAACGAGTACAACAAGATATATCAAGGGGAACTACCGGAGGGACAACTGAGCTTTTCGGATAATATGTAAAGGGAGAGACAGGAAAACAGATACCCCGCTCGCGAACTTGCGCGGGTGCGCAAGCGCGAGGCAAGTACACGGAGTGAGGAGGACCTCAAAGAGGTCCGGAGCAACGACGTGTGCTTGAGGGCTTGCCCCGGGGTATTTCATTAATTTAACACAAGCTTATAGAGAGGCTGGTCTTCAGGGAACTGGGGATCAGCTTTTTCTCACAATTTCCCCTCGACAAAATGCGGTTATACGCATATAATGTATCTGTTAGAGTTTACAGTTTAAATGGGGATGAATTATGGACTACATCACAATCCAGGAAGTTGCCAAGAAATGGGGTCTTAAAGAACGACGCGTGCAGGTCATGTGTCAGGAGGAGAAAATACCAGGCGTCAAGCGATTTGGACATTCATGGGCAATCCCGGCGGATGCCGAGAGACCAGCGGACGGCAGAGTAAAGTCTGGAAAATATATCAAGAAGAAGGATGGTGCTGACAATGACTGATGCGCAGCAGAGAGAAGCCGCCAGACAGTTTTTCAATAAGTGGAACGGCAAAGGGAAAGAAGACGAGGATGCTCGTTCGTATTGGATCGATATCCTTCAGAATATTCTCGGCGTAGACAATGTAACAGACCGAGTGGAGTTCGAGAAGAAGGTAGTTGGCGGCGACGGAAACACAAAGAGAATCAATGTTTACATTCCGGAGACGCACGTCCTGATCGAGCAGAAATCTCTTGGCATGCGGCTGTATCAGGAGAAAGTGGGTGAGCAGAAATGAAAGAAAGGAGACCTTTTGCTGTGAAGTCCCACGATGTTCATCTCGATTCCAAATATACGCAGTGGATCGCGGAAGTAAAAGACCGCTATCGAAGAGCGCAGATCAAAGCAGCCGTCAAAGTGAATGCGGAACAGCTTCGTTTCAACTGGCAGCTGGGCCGTGATCTTGTCATAAAGAAGGCGGAGGAGAAGTGGGGAACAGGTGTGGTCGAGCAGGTCAGCCTTGACTTAAAAGCAGAGTTCCCTGATGTTACGGGCTTCAGTACCACTAATCTGTGGTATATGAAAAAGTGGTATCTGTTTTATGCCAGCGCGGAAACTGATAGAGAAGCTTTTGACTCATTGACAGGGCTACAGGGGAACGGTCAAAAACTCCACCATCTTGGTGGAGAAAGGAATTACCCTGAAAGACTCCACCAGTCTGGTGGAGAAATAGAATTTCCGTTGTTGTTATCATATGTGCCATGGCGACATCACATAGAAATAATCACAAAATGCAAATCCCTGGACGAGGCATTGTTTTATATCAGAAAGACAATCGAAAATGGATATAGCAGAAGCGCGCTGCTCAACGTGATCGAGGCTGATTATTATCATACTTCCGGTGCAGCCATCACGAATTACAGCGATCGGCTGCCAATGCCGCAGGCACAGCTTGCGCAGGAAATTATGAAAGGAAACTACGATCTCGGATTCATTACGCTTCCGGCTAATTACGACGAGAAGGCGCTCGAAAATGCTCTGGAACAGAATATTACTCGTTTCCTTCTTGAGCTCGGGACTGGATTTGCCTTTGTCGGAAGACAGAAGGAGATTGTTGTCTCGGGGAAAACCCGAAAAATCGACCTGCTGTTTTATCATATCCGGCTGCGCTGCTATGTGGTTGTGGAGCTGAAAGTGACTGCTTTTGAACCGGAGTTCGCTGGAAAGCTGAACTTTTACGTAAGTGCTGTCGATGAGTTGATCAAAGCAGCGGACGACAATCCGACAATCGGCCTTCTGATCTGTAAGGACATGGATCGAACAGAGGTGCAGTGGTCTTTCCGAAATGTGAGTACACCACTCGGTGTTGCAACCTATAGCAACGTTCAGATAGCAAACATGGAAGCCGTTCTGCCCACAGCCGAGCAGATTGCTGAGCGCGTACGGCAGGTGGAGGAAGAGTTTAATCTTTCCCGAGAGGCTGCCGAAAAGGAACAGTGATCCGCTGGAATACCTTGAGAGCCGCGTCTCCGGCATGGACGGCAAGATGCTCACCTTTGCAGACAAGATTGTGATCACAGGTCATTATTACAACGGCCCCGGAAAGCCCTGCTACTACGGCGCAGTATACGAATGGCTGAGTGAAGACCACAGCTGTGAAGGGGCGGTCGGACTGCGGGCTGTCAGCGAAGTAGAGTTCGAGCATGACGGCGATGCGGTGGTCTGGAGGATCAGGCGGTAAAGGGGAAATACGCCACAGGTTTATGCAGAAAGACCTTCGGTTGCTAAAAAGGGCAGCTCCGAAGGCCTTTTTGTTATCACAGGGATAATGGCTTACTGCTTCAGCCATTCCTCGTAATCGTACATATCCAGTTCTCCTGCTTTTGCCTGGTCACGCTTTTCCTGCGCCTGAATTTTCCAGATCTCGAAGGCATCTTTGCTCATCTGTCCGCGCTGTACGCGGGCATAGTGTGTTTTATAAGATTTCCGATACAGACCGGAGGCCGAAGTGTCGCCGGTCATCTTTCTGCCATACACACGTATGCGGCCGATTTCTGTGCAGAGCTTGGAAGAACCCGGTGCGAGGCGCGAACAGTACTCCTGGTTGGATTTGTCAACAATGAAATACTTGCCGCAGTTCTTGCATCGTTTCATTCTGATATCGGAATGGACCATCTGGAATACTTCCAGCTCCAGAAGATTAGAAAAGCCGGAAAGCGTGTAAGTAATCGTATTGCAGTCATCGCTGGCATCGGACGTGGCGTCAATGATTTCCTGCAGGGAAGCAGGGATAGCTCCATCCGGTTTTTTCCTAAGCTGATCAAGTTCCCTGTACAACAGTGTGAAGTGATTCCCTTCGCTGCCGTCCAGATTGCTGAATTCCCACTGCGCGATTTCTTTCCTCATGCGCGGAGAAGGAGCGGTAGCGTAATCAGTTGTCAGGCTGAGTTCCGGGTTGTAGATGCCTTTGCATGCGACATGAGCATAGAGCATTGAACGGCGCTTGGCGCTTTATAGAAAAGGACGATTATAATGC
>DLBH01000068.1 GCA_002494165.1 Lachnospiraceae bacterium UBA7026
TAGGATATTTTCGGGAAGTTCAGAAAAAAAGGTCTGTATAAAGAAGTGATTATAAAGTATTATATTGATAAATGATGTTTTAAGGAAGTTTATCCAGAACTAAATGACTACAAAGGAGGAGGCAGTGAGTGAAATGAATTATAAATTAAAGCTGTTAAGAGGCTTGTTTCTTCTCCTGTCCCTCTTTTTCCTGGTCGGCTGCAGCCTGGTCCCGGATAAACAAGCCTGGGAACCGGCCCCTGTGGCTGCCGGGAAGACGGACCAGTCTCCTGATAGTCAGACCGTCCAGGTTCCGGATAGGGAAGCAGACAGTGAATCCGCCCAAGGCCTGGATCAGGCTTCTGACAGTCAGACCGTCCAGGCTCCGGATAGGGAAGCTGATAGTGAATCCACCCAAGGTCTGAATCAGGCTCCTGAAAGTGAATCTGTCCAGGGTTTGGTTAGGGAAGAAGGGCTTTTGGAAGACCTGGATATGGAAGCTGTGGCCGGAAAAGCAGGCAGCCTTATAGGGGACCCGGAAGACTATCCCTTTGAAGTGCGAATGCTGGATGTGGGCCAGGGTCTGGCTGTCCTGGTCAGGGCAGGCCGGGACCACATGATCTATGACGGCGGAGGCAGGGAAAGATCATCCTATGTAGTAAGCTATTTGAAAAAACATGACATAAGTTCTTTGGATTATTTGATTGCTTCCCATTATGATGAAGACCATATAGCGGGTCTGGTGGGTGTCCTCAACACGACTACCGTGGAGACCGCTCTTACACCGGATTATGTAGCGGATTCCCAGATCTACCAGTCTTTCAGAACCATGTTAGAAAAGAATGGGGCCAGGGAGATCCATCCCCGGCAGGGGGACAGCTACAGGCTGGGTGAGGCAGAGCTGGAGATTCTCGGCCCTGAAAGCTATGATTATGAAAATGAGAACAGCCGGTCCCTGGTGGTGAAAATATCCTATGGCCAGGTCAGCTGCATCATATCCGGGGATGCAGAATATGAGGCAGAGTCTGATATGGTAGCCCATGAAAAGTCTAAGCTGGATACCGATCTTTATGTGGCAGGCCATCACGGCAGCGGGTCTTCCAGCAGTCCTGCCTTCGTAAAAGCCATGTCCCCCGACTATGTCTTAATCAGTGTGGGGATCGATAATTCCTATGGCCATCCGGCCGAGGAGACCCTGAAGACCCTGGAGGACAATAATTGTCAGATTTACAGAACAGACCAGGAAGGGGAGATCACAGCCTGGTCTGATGGGGAAGGGTTTTTCATCCAGACAGAAGGGATTTCCACGGGTGCCAGGTCTGGAAGCAAGAGCAACGGAAATGTTTCAGGGGATAAATCCCCAGCTAAAAGCAGTGGGGAAGGCTCGGGGGATGAGTCAGATAGAAAAAACAGTGGGGAGGCCTCAGGGGATGAATCGGATGGAAAAAACAGCGGGGAGGCCTCAGGAGATGAGTCGGATGACAAAGCCGGCCAGGCTTCCGGAGACCAGGATGGTCAGACAAGCTATGTCCTGAATATCAGGTCTAAAATATTCCATGAGCCGGATTGTCCTTCGGTTTCCAGGATGAGTAATCACAATAAAAAGGAATTTACAGGGGACAGGGAAGAACTGATTGACCAAGGCTACAAACCCTGTGGTAATTGTAAACCTTGAATAATACTTATATATTTTCTAATGATACTGTAATGATACTGGCTAATATGACCCAGGCCGTCTGTTGGTTGAAAGCAGACGGCTTTTGTTTAATATTTGCTATGTTCATTCTCTAAATCTATGTAAGATGATTAATATACAAGCAGGAATGTATAAATCCAGCTAAAAAAATTTGGAAGTACTTGAAAATAGACACAGTTTATGCTTTTTTAAAAGGCATAATTGGTTAAAGCTTGTAGATAATTTGTGTTAATATAATAATATTAAATAGTTTTTTCGATGATTATAATATTTTCTGCGAAAGCTATGGCCGGTCTGGAATACCGGCAGGGAGAAAGAGACCACAAGTAGGAGGTTGTTCATGGAAAGGATAAATCCAGAATTTGAGATTCGACTGATTGATAAAAGCTATATGAAATATATTTTGCCGGCTACCCTGTCCCTTTTCTTCACTCAGGTCGCCCCCATAGTGGATGCTCTGTGTATCTCTTTGGGCCTTGGGGAGGAAGCACTCTCGGCAATCACTGTTGTTTCCCCTATCTATTACTTTTTTAATGTGATTGCATTACTGACCGGTGTGGGGGCCGGTGTTTCCATAGCCAAGGAAGGTGGTGCCGGTCACAGGGACCGGACAGGAAAGATATTTACCAGGGCTTTAATGCTGGCTGTGATCCTGTCCATTGTGGTAAGTATTCTGGGTCTGATCTTCATGGACCCCCTGCTCCGGGTTTTGAGTGCCACCCCTGAGAACATGACTTATAGCAAAAATTATCTGAGGGTTATGCTCATTGGCTTTGTATTCTATGTGCTGAATATGGGCGGGGCCTATGTGCTGACCGATGATAATAATCCTAATCTGGCCATGGCCGGGGGTATCGTTGCCAGCGTCATCAATATCATCATTGATGTGGTGGGAATCTTTGTACTTAAATGGGGCATCTGGATCGCTGCTTTCGGTACTGTCTTTGGCATGTTCTGCAGCTGCCTGGTCTATATGATTCATTTCCGCCGGAAAGAGAGACTGTGCAGGATTGACTTCTCCCCCTGGACAGCTGATGATCCCAGAATGTGGGATGTGTTCCGGCCGGGTGTACCCTTGGCCCTTATGAACCTGCTGTTGGTCGTACAGATGGTTGTGACCAATATGGTCCTGGAGGACGGAGCCGGTACGGCTGGTCTAAGTAGTGCTGCGGTGATTGAGAATCTGGAGCTGATTACTACCATCATCACAGCCGGCATTACGGAGTCTGTCATGCCCCTGGCGGCTGCTTATTTTGGTGAAGGCAACAAGTCCTGTGTGCTGCTGGTAAAACGTACGGCTCTCCGGCTGGGATTGGGTATTATGGTGCCCCTGGTCAGTTTCTTTGTCATCTGGCCCCAGGCTTATATCGGCCTTTACGGGATCAAGAGCCAGCTTGCCCTTGAGACTCTGCCCACATCTATCCGGATTGTGGCTGCCGGTTATCTCTTAATGGTGGTCAGCGAGGTCTTCCAGAACTATCTGACTTCCGTGGAAAGGGAAAAGATTGCCAATATATCCTTCTTTGTCCAGTCAATCGTCCAGATTATAGCCATGCTTGTGCTGGCCCGGTGGACACAAATCTACGCCCCCTGGCTGGCCTTTTTCCTGGGCCTGGCTCTGCAGCTGCTCTATCTGCTGGTCTTTGGGGACGTGCTGGAAGGATGCTTTAAGTTCTGTCAGGAGAAGACCCTGCTGATGACTGGCGGTCATGCCAATGCTGAAGTGGTCAAAGACTGGATGGCATCTGCCGCTTCGGTCCTGTCTGAGGACCAGGCAAATATTTTAGACCGGGAGATGCTTAGTCCTTTTGCCGGGAATCTGCCGGAAGGCAAATCCCCTATGTCCTCCTTTACCATTTTCACTGCCGAGGATGGGAACAAGGTTGCTGTCCTCCGTTATGATTCCAAAACTGATTACCTGGGAGAAGAGGATGAAGAGGACAGTCCCCAGGAGATTAGGGGGAAAGCCGCTACCGGCAATGACCTCATGAGGGATACTGGGCCGGCGGAAGCGAATGAATCTGTGATTGTCCTGGAACCATCAGCAGCGAATGACCTTGTGGAGACGCAGGAGCAGGCTGCTGTTAATGGACCTGACCCAGTATGTAAGCGGTCAGAGTTCAACACCATGCGCAGGTGGATGATTAGTTTTTCCTGATCCTGATCCGGAAAATTAGCCACCGGGGTGGATTGGTTACCTGCCAACAGAGCGGGACGGTTTTCTGTCACCAGGGAAGTCCAGTCTCTTAAAGGGAAGCTTCCTGTAGGGAGATTGGAAAAGCCCTCTGGTCTTATGAAGAGAAAATGATGATTAAATTGATTTATTACAGATATAGCAAAGAGACCAAAGGAGTTGGTCTTTCGTATCAACAAATCTGATTAGCTGCTTTGAAAGAAGGGAGCATCGATAAAGATGAAGGGAACGGATAAAAACATTTTTGAGGAATATATGAAGCTTCATGATACAGACTGGCCGGTAGCTGAAAGACCTGCCTACCGCCTGCTGCAGGATACGGCGGAAAGTTGCCCGGACCGGACGGCGGTCATTGCCTGTGACCGGAGCTTAAGCTATGCCCGGCTCAATGCTGAGGCTAATATAATCGGTCATGCCTTGGCCGAGGCCGGTGCGGCTGCTGAGGTGCTTGTGGCGGTTTTCGCGGACCGGGACAGCTATGCCTATGTCATGAGGCAGGGTGTCTTAAAGAGTGGGGCTGCTTTTCTGCCTCTGGACCCGGATTATCCGGAGGACCGGATCGACTATATTCTTAAGGATTCGGCTAGCAGGATCCTGCTTACGACAGGGGCCATTCTGGAAAGAAGAAAAGACCTTTTTGACCGGCTGGCAGCGGAAGGAATGATCATTCTGGATGCCAAAGCCCAAATTGAGGCTAATGCTGATGAGTTAAATGCTGATCTGGCTGCCAGGGCCGAGGCAGCCCGGCAGAATCTCAACCTGGCCCTGGATTATGACAGCCTGGCCTATGCCATCTACACTTCCGGCTCAACGGGCAGACCCAAAGGGGTTATGCTGACCAACCGGAACCTGGTCAACTTTGTGGATGATGATGTAAAGAACCGGGAGATCCAGGGTTTTACCAGGCGGGGCCGTGTCAGCCTGGCTATAGCGGCCCTTACCTTTGATGTTTCCATTATGGAAGAATTCCTGCCCCTGGCCAACGGTATGACAGTGGTTCTTGCCACCAAAGATCAGATTATGGATCCGGAGGCGATAGCCTCTTTGATCCAGGATCATCAGGTAGATATCATGACAAGTACCCCCAGCTACCTGTCTAACCTGATTGATATGGATGTATTTCTGCCGGCAGTCCGGAGGTTGAAGTCGGTGGATCTGGGCGCAGAAGCCTTCCCGCCGGCTTTGTTTGGGAAGCTGAAGGAGATCAATCCGGACCTCTATATCATGAATGGTTACGGACCCACGGAGGCTACCATCAGTTGTACCATGGAGGTCGTGGAAAGCGGGGAAAACATTTCCATAGGTGTGCCCAATGTCAATGTCCATGTCTGTGTGGTCAATGAAGATAACCAGCCCCTTCCCCTGGGGGAAAAGGGAGAACTGGTCATCCTTGGAGAGGGTGTTGGCCGGGGCTATATTGGTCTGCCGGAGCAGAACCGGAAGAGCTTTATAGAGCTTTTTGGTCACAGAGCCTATAAGAGTGGGGACCTGGCAAGGATTCCCGAAAATGGCCGGATCATCTTCCATGGCCGCCTGGATAATCAGGTAAAACTCAGAGGTCTCAGGGTAGAGTTAGGGGAAATCGAGGCTGCTATCCAGAGCTTCCCAGGGGTGGGAACTGCCGTGGTGAGTGTCATCAAGGAGCAGCAGGAGTATCTGGCCGCCTGGTTTACGGCGGAGACAAAGGTCGATATTGAAAAGCTGAAGGCCCATGTCCGCAAATATCTTACGGCTTATATGGTGCCCCAGGCCTTTATGCAGCTGGAGGAGATTCCCCTGACTGCCAATGGCAAGGTGGACAAAAAGGCCCTTCCCAGGCCGGAGGCGGCTGCCTTTGAACTGGTGGCCCCTGAAAATGAAAGAGAAGAGAAGCTTTTAGATCTGGCCAGAGAGGTTATTGGCACAGACAGGATCGGAGTTACCACAGATCTTTTTGAAGCAGGCCTTTCTTCCCTTGGTGCCATGCGGATGTGCAGTGAGATCCATTCGGCTTTCGGCAATGCCCTGAAGACCCCGGACCTGGCAGAAAGAAGTACGGTCCGTCAGCTGGCTTCCTACCTGGAAAAGACCGGAGGAGACAACGAGGGCCAGGAGGACTATGGGATCAGGGAACGTTATCCTCTGACCAAGACCCAGATGGGCATCTACTATGAGACTAATATCCATAGTGGGACTACCATTTACAATATTCCTTCCCTTTACAAACTGGATGAGTCTGTGGATATGGAAAGATTGGGACAGGCCATCGAAAAGGCTGTAGCCTGCCACCCCTATCTGCTGGTACAGATGACCGAGGACGAGGACGGCACCGTCTGGGCAGTCCGCAGGGATGAGGCTCCCTTTAAGGTATCTTTGATTAAGGCTGACCCCCCTGGTCAGGAGGACCTGGTCAGGCCCTTTGACCTGCTTTCCGGGGAAAGCCTTTGCCGGGCAGAACTCTACGAGGGACCGGCGGGCAAGTATTTCTTCCTGGATACCCACCATATCGTTTCTGACGGCGGGTCTATCGACATTATGATCCGGGACATCAATGAGATCTACCTGGGTCGGCCGGTCAGCAAGGAAAGTTACACCGGTTATGAGCTGGCCCTTGACGAGGAGAAAGCCCGGGGAGATTCCCGTTTTGAAGAGGCCAGGGACTGGTATGATCATATCTTCAAAGGCTGCGGCGGGGAGACCCTGCCGGTTAAGGACGGAAAGGATGAGGGACGGCATATAGCCCTGAAACGGACCTATGCCAGGACCGATGCTTCCCAGATCAGGGCCTACTGCGACGCCCGGGGCCTGACTCTGAATGCCTTTTTTACGGCGGCCTTCGGATTTGCCTTAAAGGCCTATACCTATTCGGAAAATGCTGTATTTACAACGATTTATAATGGCCGGAATGACCCCCGTCTTGCCGACAGTGTCGCTATGCTGGTTAAGACCCTTCCGGTCCTGCTGGAATGTGATCCCGGGGTCAGGACAGAGACCTTTATCTCTGACTGCCAGACCTTCCTCTTAAATTCCATGGCCCGGGATATCTATTCCTTTATGGAGATCCGCCAGGCCTATGATATCCAGGCTGAGATCATGTTTGCCTACCAGGGTGAACTGGAACATGGGGCCGAGATTGGGGGCAGGGAAGCAGAACTTACCATGCTGGACATTTCCCAGGCCAGGGCAGCTTTCGGCCTGGACCTTTCCCTGGACGGGGACCGGATCGTCTTTGACAGGGAGTATGATCCGGCGGTTTTCAGCGCTTATACCATGGACAACTTTTTAGAATTGCTGGACCAGGTATGCCAGGAAATGGTCCGCAGGGATAAACTGGGAGAGATCCGCCTGACAGACCAGAAGGAGGAAGAGGCTATCCGTAGGCTTCATGATACAGACTGGCCGGTGGAAGACCGGCCGGCCTACCGGCTCCTGCAGGATGCGGCCGATAAATATCCGGACCGGACGGCCGTCATCGCCTGTGACCGGAGTCTCAGTTACCGGGAGCTCAATGCCCAGGCTAATGCCCTGGGCCGGGCCTTGAAAAAGGCCGGAGCAGGCCCGGAAGGAAATCTGGGATCAAATGCCGGAGCAGGCCCGGAGGGAAATCTGGGCCGTAATGTCGAAGGCAGCCAGGAGGGAAATCCTGGAGGAAGTGCCGGAGCTGGCCTGGAGCAGAATCCGGGACCAGATGCCAGATCCAGTCAGCCAGCCAGGTCTATTGTTGCAGTTCTGGCAGACCGGGACAGCTATGCCTATGTCATGAGACAGGCTGTCTTAAAGAGCGGGGCCGCCTTCCTGCCTCTGGACCCGGACTATCCGGAAGACCGTATTGACTTCATCTTAAAGGATTCCGGTGCGGACCTCCTGGTGACCACCGGCCCTGTGATGGAAAGAAGAAAAGATTTATTTGAAAAACTGGCAGGGGAGGGGATGACCATCCTGGATGCCTTGGATATCCTGGAAGGCGCCTCCGGCCAGGACTATGACAATCTCAACCTCCAGGTGGACAGCCGGAATCTGGCCTATGTCATCTATACCTCCGGGTCCACAGGAAGGCCCAAAGGAGTTATGCTGACCAATCGGAACCTGGTTAACTTTGTGGATGATAATGAGAAGAATCGGGAGATCCAGGGCTTTACCAGGCGGGGACGTGTAAGTCTGGCCATAGCAGCCCTGACCTTTGATGTTTCCATTATGGAGGAATTCCTGCCTATCGCCAACGGCATGACAGTGGTCCTTGCCAGCAAAGACCAGATCATGGATCCGGAGGCCATAGCTTCATTAATTCTGGAATATCAGGTAGATATCATGACCGCTACCCCCAGTTACATGTCTAACCTGATCAGCCTCGATGTCTTCCTGCCGGCAGCCAGGACCTTAAAGACTGTGGACCTGGGAGCAGAGGCCTTCCCGCCTGCCTTATATGGTAAACTTTACAAGATTAATCCGGACCTTCACATCATGAACGGCTATGGTCCCACGGAGGCAACTATCAGCTGCACCATGGAGATCATCGACCAGGGAGAAGATATCACCATCGGTATCCCTAATGGAAATGTTCATGTGGCTACCATCGACCGGGATGGCCGCCTGCAGCCTCTCGGGGCCACAGGTGAGATGGTGATCCTGGGCCAGGGTGTGGGCCGGGGCTATGTGGGCCTGCCGGACAAGACCAGGGAAAGTTTTATCAGGATGCTGGGCCTGCCGGCCTATCGGAGTGGTGACCTGGTAAGGTTCAGAAAAGATGGGAAGATCGAATTCCACGGCAGGACCGACAACCAGGTAAAACTGAGAGGCTTAAGGGTAGAGCTGGGTGAGATCGAGCATGTGATGAACACCTATCCCGGCTTTAAGTCCAGTGTGGTCCGGGTAAAGAAGGATGCCTCCACAGAGTATCTGGCAGCCTGGTTTACGGCCGATAAAGAGATTGATCTTGAGGACCTGAAAAAACATCTTTCCTCCAGACTGACAGAATACATGGTACCCCAGGTATTCCTGCAGCTTGCAGAGATGCCCCTGACGGCCAATGGCAAGGTCGATATCAAGGCCCTGCCGGAGCCCCAGGCAGCGGAGGAACAGGAACTTGTTTTGCCGGAAAATGACCTGCAAAGGGGGATTCTGGAGGCCGTGGCCGAAGCTATTGGAACCGACAGGATTAGTATTATGGGAGACCTGTTTGCCCAGGGACTTTCTTCCCTTGGCAGCATTGTCCTCAGTGCAAAGCTGCTCCATCGCTTCCACCAGCCTATAAAAGTATCAGACATTTTCAAATACAGAACCATAAAAGACCTGGCAGACCTGATCAGCCATAAAGAAGGCCAGGATGGAGAGGGAGACAAGGGACATCCCCTGCAGGAGATGTATCCTCTCAGTATGACCCAGCAGGGTATCCTGGCAGACAGCCTTCTGTATGCGGGAAGTACAGTTTATAACATCCCCTATCTTTATAAGCTGGATGACAAGATCGTTTTGGAAAGGCTGAGGGCTGCCTTAGAAAAGACTGTGCTGGCCCATCCATACCTGCATATGACCATCGCCCAGACCGAGGATGGCAAGGCCGAAGCCAGGCGTCGGAAACCGGACCATGTTGAGATTCCCCTGCTGAAGGTTATGCCTTCCCAGGAGGAGCTGATCCGGCCCTATGACCTGCTTTCAGGAGAACCTCTTTACAGGCTGAGCCTCTTTGATACGGCGGAGGGCAAATATCTCTTCATGGATACCCACCATATCGTATCTGACGGAGTGTCCATCAATATCCTGTTGGAAGATATCAACAAGGCTTATGAGGACCAGGAGCTTGAGGAAGAGACCTATTCCGGCTTTGAATTCGCCCTGGATGAGAGCAGGGCCCGGGCTTCCGGTCAGCTGGAAACTGCCCGGAACTGGTATGACAGTGTTTGCCGGGGCTGCGAGCAGGGGACCCTGCCCCGCAGTGAAAACTGTAAGACGGATGAAACTTGTGCCCTCCGCAGGCAGCACGGGACCAGCAATGCCGGGGCTATAGTAGACTACTGCAGAAGGAAAGGCTTTAGCCTGAATGCCTTCTTTACCACAGCCTTCGGCCTGGCCCTCAAGGCCTATACCGGGTCGGAATCAGCCGTATTTACCACTATATATAACGGCCGCAGTGATCCCAGGACGGAACGGAGCGTCGCCATGTTTGTCAAAACCCTGCCTATTGTCATGGGAGGGAAGGCAGACCAGACTGTGTATGGGGCTGTGGAGGCAAGCGAAGATTATCTGATTCAGGCCATGGCTAACGATATTTTCAGTTTTGCCGAGATTAAAGAAGCCTACGGTATCAGTGCGGATGTTCTTTTCGCCTACCAGGGTGATTATGAGGAGGACCTGACCATAGGCGGCCTGCCGGCCAGAATCATGGACAGTTCCCTGTCCCAGGCCAAGTCCCCCTTCGGGATCGACCTTTATATAGACGGGGACCGGCTTCTTTACGAGGCAGAGTATGAGCCAGCCAGATACAGTGACTATACCATAGATGGATTTATTCGTATGATGGACCTGATCTGCGGTCAGATGACCAGTAAGGAAATGGTAAGAGACCTTGAACTGGTGGATGACCAGGACAAGGATAAGATTCTTAAACTCCACGATACAGACTGGCCGGTGGCAGACCGGCCGGCCTACCGGCTCCTGCAGGATTCTGCCGACAGGTATCCGGACCGGACAGCCGTCATCGCCTGTGACCGGAGTCTCAGCTACAGGGAGCTTAACGCCCAGGCCAATGCCCTGGGCCGGGCCCTGAAAAAGGCCGGGGCAGGCCCGGAGAGGAATCTGGGAGGAAGTACCGGGACAGGCCCGGAGCAGAATCCGGGAGGAAGTACCGGAGCTGATCCAGAGATGAATTTGGGAGGAAGTACCGGAGCGAGCCCGGAGGAGAATCTGGGAGGAAGTGCCGGGGCAGGCCCGGAGCAGAATCCGTTACCAGATGCCGGATCCGGTCAGCCAGTCAGTTCTATCGTTGCAGTCCTGGCAGACCGGGACAGCTATGCCTATATCATGAGACAGGCCGTCTTAAAGAGCGGGGCCGCCTTTCTGCCTCTGGACCCGGACTATCCGGAGGACCGGATCGATTATATCCTTGGGGATTCAGGCGCAAAGCTTTTAGTGACTACTGGCCCGGTTATGGCCAGGAGAAAAGACTTATTTGAAAGACTGGCAGGGGAGGGCATGACCATCCTGGATGCCAGGGAAATCCTGGAAGGCGCCGCCGGCCAGGACTATGACAATCTCAACCTCCAGGTGGACAGCCGGAACCTGGCCTATGTCATCTATACCTCTGGGTCCACGGGAAGGCCCAAGGGGGTTATGCTGACTAATCGTAACCTGGTCAATTTTGTGGATGATAATGAGAAGAACCGGGAGATTCAGGGCTTTACCAAACATGGCCCTGTAAGTCTGGCCCTGGCAGCCCTGACCTTTGATGTTTCCATTATGGAAGAATTCCTGCCCATCGCCAACGGCATGACAGTGGTTCTTGCCACCAAAGATCAGATCATGGATCCGGAGGCAATTTCTACGTTGATTCAGGACCATAGGATAGATATTATGACTTGTACCCCTAGTTACATGTCCAACCTGATCAATCTGGATATCTTCCGGCTGGCAGCCAGGTCCTTAAAGGCTGCGGACCTGGGAGCAGAGGCCTTCCCGCCGGCCTTATATGACAAGCTTCATAAGATTAATCCGGACCTTTATATTATGAATGGCTATGGGCCCACGGAGGCCACCATCAGCTGTACGATGGAGGTGATAGAAAGCGGGGAGGATATCACCATCGGTCTCCCCAATGCCAACGTCCATGTGGCTACCATTGACCGGGACGGCCGCCCGCAGCCACTGGGAGCCACCGGTGAGATGGTGATCCTGGGCCAGGGTGTGGGCCGGGGCTATGTGGGCCTGCCGGATAAGACCAGGGAAAGCTTTATCCGGATGCTGGGCCTGCCGGCCTACCGGAGCGGCGACCTGGTAAGACTTAGAAAAGATGGCAAGATCGAATTCCACGGCAGGACCGACAACCAGGTGAAGCTTCGAGGCTTAAGGGTAGAACTGGGTGAGATCGAGCATGTGATGAACACTTTCCCAGGTCTTAAGTCCAGTGTGGTCCGGGTAAAGAAGGATCCTTCCACAGAGTACCTGGCAGCCTGGTTTACGGCCGATAAAGAGATTGATCTTGAGGATCTGAAAAAGCATCTTTCCTCCAGACTGACAGAATATATGGTGCCCCAGGTATTCCTGCAGCTTGCAGAGATGCCTCTGACGGCCAATGGCAAGGTCGACACCAAGGCTCTGCCGGATATTTCCGCAGATAGGAAAGAGCGTAAAATCATAAAACCAGTAAGTGACCTGCAGCGGAAGCTGTGCGGCTTCTTTGAGAAGGCCTTGGAGATAGGGGAAGTAGGTATTACGGAAAACTTCTTTGAGCTGGGTGGAACCTCCCTCAAGGCGTCCCTGGTGCTCATGGCCGGCAGACTGGAAAAGCTGCCCTTCGTCTACCAGGATATCTTTAATTGCCCTACAGTAGAGGGTCTGGAGAAATTAATTCTGGAAAATGAGAAGAAGGGTCAGGCTCAGGGTGAAGGCCTGCAGCTGACAGAGCTTGCTCCAAAGCAGGAGAATGAAGCCCAAAAGGCCGACGGGGAAACTGTGGAAGAAACTGTGGGAGCCGGCCGGGAGACGGCCAGCCTGACTTGTCTTGCCTGCAACAGCAATGACCATCTGCAGGACCTTGAGTCCGGGGACCTGGGAAATGTTCTCCTGACCGGGGCGACAGGCTTCCTTGGCATCCATGTGCTTAGAGACTTGTTAATTCATACGGATGAGAAGGTCTATTGCCTCATGCGGGCCCACAAGGTCAACTCCCTCAAGAGGCTTGCCAGCATTTATTACTATTACTTTAATGAGTCCTGCGAGGAGGAATTCGGCAAGCGGATCTTTGTCATCGATGGAGACATTACCATGCCTGACAGCCTTAAGACCGCGGCCAGGGAAGATTTCAGGACCATCATTAACTGCGCAGCCTGCGTCAAGCATTTCGCGGATATTGACTTTCTCATGGAGGTTAATTTTAGAGGCGTGGAATACCTGACAGACATTTGCCTGGCAAAGGGCCTGCGGCTCATACAGACTTCCACCGTATCCGTGGGCGGGGATATTCCCGAGGACCACGAGGAGATCTGCCTGGCTGAGAACTGCCTGGACCTGGGTCAGGAAGTGAAAGCCAATGCCTATGTTTACACCAAATACCTGGCGGAAAAACATGTTCTTGAGGCAGTGGAAAAGAAGGGCCTGGATGCCAAGATCATCCGCCTGGGCAATCTGGCCAGCCGGTCCGCCGACGAAGAGTTCCAGATGAATTTCGCAACCAATAACTTTATGAACACCCTGAAGGCCTATGCAGTCCTGGGCTGCTTCCCTCAGACGGAGATGAGCCTGACCGATGAGTTTTCCTACATTGATGAGACAGCCCGGGCAGTGGTTCTCCTTTCAGGCACGGGCAGCCAGTTTACGGTATTCCATGCCTACAATTCCCATACCGTGGACATGGGAAACATCATCATGGCTATGAATGCCTGCGACATCCCGGTCAAGGTTGTGAAAGACAGTGAATTTAAAGAGAGGCTCAAAGAAGGTCTGGCCGACATGGAGATCAACAAATACCTGTCTCCCCTGATCAATTATGATCTGGCCGCCGGCCCGGTCCTGAAGGAAGTTGGCTCGGAAAACTTCTTCACCGTCAATGCCCTGTACCAGCTGGGCTTTGCCTGGACGATCACAGACATGGAATTCATTGAGAAGGCCCTGGAATACATGAAGGGCATGGGCTTCTTCGATTTTTAAAGAAAGGAACCTTGAAGGAAAGTACTTCAAAGAAGAAAATGTTGATTATTTTATTACCCTTTATCCTTTTACTTCTATGGAGTATGTATTTATTGAAGAGGCCCCATCACGAGGTCCGGATCACAGAGGTGACAGACACTTTTACAAAACAGAAGAAAACCAGTATCCTGGAAACCCCTTGAGGTGACGAGATTATGATTGAAATAAGCTTTTTCGCGGCAGAAGCAGTATTTACTGGAATCTGGCTGCTCTCCAGGCTGCTTTTGTGGATCAGGCAGGGAAAAATAAATTGGAAAAGGGAGGCAGCCCTGCTTCTGATGTATATCAATCTGGCAGTAATTATCCGCTATGTATTTTTCCCCAGGGACCTGGTCGACGGCCATGTACAGCCCCTGGTATTTGACCCGGCAACAGCCTGGCCCTTGCGGGTTAACCTCCTGCCCCTTGTCCATCTCTTCGATTATGACAATCTGAGGGACATGGTCTGGAATATTGCCGGCAATGGGGTCATGTTCGTCCCCACCGGAATTATCCTGCCTATTTTGTATAAAAACCTGGACAGCTTCTGGAAGACTTTACTTGCAGGAGCCGGCATATCTTTGTGTATCGAGATCCTTCAGCTGCCTTTTGCCTCAAGAGCTTCGGATATAGATGACCTGATTCTGAATACGGCCGGTGTGGTAGTGGGTTATGGGATTTATGCGGTGGCCAAAAGAATAAAAGGGTTCTTTTAATATTGTTGAAAAATAGATCATTGAATAAAATACCAGCTTCATGGGAATTATAGGAGGATATTATGAAACTATCACAAATACACCATATCGCCATCATCGTTTCAGACTATAAGCTTTCCCGGGATTTCTACGTGGAAAAGCTTGGATTCTCCGTTATAAGGGAGAATTATCGTCCGGATAAAAAGGACTGGAAGCTGGATCTCAGGCTGAATGATGCTACGGAACTCGAGATATTTGCGCCGGAAAATCCGCCAAAAAGGCCATCCTATCCGGAAGCCTGTGGACTCAGACATCTGGCTTTTCATGTAGAGAATATAGAAGATGTTGTTTCAGAACTGCAAGGGAAAGGCATTAAATGTGAACCAATCCGGACCGATACATTTACCGGGACCAAGATGACTTTTTTTGCCGATCCTGACGGCCTGCCGATTGAACTTCATGAGTAATTCTATTAGTAATCATTAACATTATTAGAGATATATTTAGGCTGTGATATTAAAAAGTATGATTAAATTAGACAAAGGGGAAATAGACAATCACAGGCAGTGAATTAGTGAAAAATATTTTATAGCAAAATGATTAGAACCAGTGTGATAGTCTTGTGATAAAACTTATGATATAGTAAGGCCGACACAGAGAAAACATATTCCAGGAGAGGAATACTAGTTTAAGGAGGACAAGATCATGAAAAAGAATAGAAAGTCTTTACTCGTTTTAATGATGGCAGCAATTATGACAACGACGGCGGCATGTGGAGGTGCAGCTACAGCACCTAAGTCCCAGGAGCAGACAACAGCGGCCCCAGTGGAGACGGCAGCGGCAGATATTGATCAGCTGGCCCAGTCACCGGACTGGGTAGCCAATCTTGAACAGGCCCAGACAGCCGACCAGCTTTTTGTAGTGGCAGGTGTGGGAGAGACCACAGCTTACGTATCCATGCATGAGAAGGACGATGACAATAACTGGCATGAGATCCTGACAACCCCTGGCTATATTGGAAAATACGGTCTGGGCAAAACCAAGGAAGGTGACGCTAAGACCCCGGTTGGCACTTATCATTTTACCAGAGCCTTCGGCATTGCAGATGACCCCGGATGCGCAGTTCCCTATTATAAGGTAACAGAAGATGATTACTGGTCCGGAGACCAGAGAGAAGGCTACCACTATAATGAGATGGTCAGCATTAAGGATTTCCCCGACCTGAACACAGAGGATTCCGAGCATCTGATTGAGTATACGGATCCCTACCAGTATTGCATCAACATCAACTATAATGAAGAGGGAGAAGCTGGAAAAGGCTCCGCCATCTTCCTCCACTGTTTAGGTCCCGCCAAACCTTATACCGGCGGATGTGTGGCTATCCCTGAGGAAGAGATGGTAACGGCCCTGCAGAATGTTGATGAGGATTGTGTCGTTGTAATTGACACCCTGGAAAAGATTGCACCGGATTACTACGATGACTGGGATCTGGGCCCCAAGACAGAAAGTGAAGAGTCAGCAGACCCTACCGAGTCAGCAGATTCCACTAGGTCAGCAGATCTTACCAAGTCAGAAGCCCCCACCGAGTCAGCAGACCTTATTATAGAGTATGGTAACTCCCAGTTATATACAATGGAGGATATGGATGCTGCAATGGATGTGATCCAGGACGAATTTTCCACTTGGAAGGGTTGTGAGATGCATAGTATCAGATATAGTTCTGATGACTGCAACAGCGAGGAGAACCTTAAGTGGGTAAACGGTCTTAAAGAGGGTAAAAACTACACCCAGTGCATCCAGTTCCTGACGGATTTCCATTCTCCTGTAGAGGAAGAGGACCTGAAGGAGACAGCCTGGGAGCCTGATACGGAATACAAGGATTACCAATGGACCCTGGCCCGGGCTCAAGGCGGTGACTGGGAGCTGGTAACCATGGGCTACTAGAATGACCAGGTGAATGGATCAGCGATGGAAGACAGACAACAGAGTTTGGCTGACCGGATGCATTCCATGGATTGGAAAAGGATTGGAAAAGATATTTAATTGGACATATTTCATGGATTTGGAAGATAACTATTTGATCGAACCGTATAATATGAATTGGATTTTATGTCAAATATAATGAGGCTGCCGCCCCGGGATGTGGAGACTGATTAAGAAGGTCTCCCAATTCGGGGCGGTAGTTTTGCTGTCTTAAGCTGGGCCAGGGAAATTTTCCCGGATTAGAGGCGGGAATCAGCTCATAAATTCCCAGATGATATTGACAAAACCTAAAACTATTGAATATTATAAGTTTTGCATTTACAATATAAAGGGACTATCGAGAATGGGCCCCCTATTACTGGGAAATAAATATATGATTTTGACATTTAGTATAAAAAGGAGACAGAACCATGCAGGATTATTCCTATAAGCCCCAGGGCGTTTGTTCAAGAAATATCACTTTTAGTATAGAGGATGGAAAGCTTCATAATATATCTTTTACCGGAGGATG
This sequence comes from Lachnospiraceae bacterium UBA7026, assembly GCA_002494165.1. GTDB lineage: Bacteria > Bacillota > Clostridia > Lachnospirales > Lachnospiraceae > Anaerobutyricum. The sequence continues at coordinate 16,914 of DLBH01000068.1, forward strand.
TCCCGGTAATCTTTTAGCCATCAGTAAGTTGCTGGAGGGAGCAGAGGCTAAGAAAGCAGCTGCCCTGCTCAAGGGTAATGACTGCGGAGGAAGGGGAACTTCCTGTGCGGACCAGCTGGCCATCGCCGTTGAGGAGGCTCTTAAGGAGGCGGTTGAGCAGGAGGCTGAGAAAGCTGAAGCTGAGGGCTCTGAAGAATCTGCGGATTCCGAAGAAGCTGTAGACTCTGAAGAAGCTGTAGACTCTGAAGAAGCTGTGGACTTTGAAGAAGCTGTGGACTCAGTGGCAGTTTGAAAGCCCGGCTAAGACCCCAGGAGAAGTGGACAGGTATTATCGGAGGATACTTATGAATAATCACATCGTTGTTACCAAGTTTGGCGGCACATCCGTGGCAGATGCCACCCAGTTTTCCAAAATTAAAGAAATTGTCCGGGAGAATCCGGAAAGAAGGTTTATCGTGGTCTCGGCACCGGGAAAGCGTTTTCCAGGAGACCGGAAGGTGACAGACCTTCTGCTGGCCTGTTATAAAAAGGCAGAGGCGAGAGAGGACTTTTCTGCAGACCTTGACAAGGTCAGGGCCCGTTTTCAGGAGATTCTGGATGGATTACAGATTGATTTCCCCCTGGAGGAGGAACTAAAAAGCCTGGAAAAGTCTTTGGCTGAGGCTCCGGAGAAAGATTATACGGCCAGCAGGGGTGAGTATCTGACGGCAAAAATCATGGCGAAATATCTTGGATTTACTTTTGTGGACCCGGCCTGGTGTATCTGTTTTGACCAGGATGGCCAGCTGGATATGGCTATGACCAGCCGGACCGTGCGTGCCTCCCTCCTGCCTTTAAAGAGGGCTGTAATCGCAGGTTTTTACGGGGCGGATATGACCGGCAGGATCCATACCTTTGAGCGAGGGGGATCGGACATCACGGGAAGTCTGGCAGCCTGTGCTACGGAGGCAGATCTCTACGAGAACTGGACCGATGTCTGTGGTCTCTATGCGGCGGATCCCCGGATTGTGGACCATCCGGAAACGGTTTCCCATATGAGCTACCGGGAGCTGAGGACCCTGTCCTACATGGGAGCTTCTGTGCTTCACTCCGACGCAGTCCTGTCAGCCTCAGAGATGGAGATTCCCATCAACATCCGCAACACCAATAAGCCGGAGGATCCCGGGACCGTGATTATGCGCCATCTTCCTTCCGGTGTTGAAAAGAATCCGGTGACGGGTGTGTCCGGCAGAAAGGGCATGTCCGTGATCCAGATAGAAAAGGTTATGGTATCCGACGGGTCCGGCTTCAGTGCCTTGATGCTGGATATTTTAAAAACCCGGGCCCTGCCCTTTGAATACTGTCTGACCGGTATCGATTCCATTACCCTGGTCATCCGCAATGACCTGCTGGAGCCCTGCAAGGAAGACCTGCTGGAGGAGATTCGTACCACCCTCAATCCTAATTTTATCGGCCTTCGTGACAAACTGTCCCTTATTGCCGTAACCGGGGAGAAGGCGACAGAGGTCAGTGATGCCAATGTAAAGGTTCTGGAAAGACTGACGGAGGAGGATATCGAGATCGTTACCATCAACCAGGGGGCCGGCAAGCTCAACCTGCTGATCGGCGTTCCGGAGGACCGCTATGAGGATGCCATCCGGGCAATCTACGATTGCAGACAGACCCTGGCTAAGAAAAGCCATTAGCTTGCTTGACCTGGAAAGCCTGGATTGTTTTTGGGATTTTAGGACAAGATCTCAGGCAGGAATAAGGTATCTTAGTAAGTCTTACTTGTTTATGATATATTTTATTATAATAAAAATATAATGAAAGGCCCCGGGTCAGGGGCCTGCAGAGGAGTCCTCCAATGCTTGCTTTTGTGTGGCATTGGGGGCATTTTCTTTTTGGCTTACGACCGATCATGCTGGATTTGATTTCCCTGGCATGGGCAAAGCAGGCAGATTTATTGTAAAATACATAGTTTTAAAGTATTATTTATGGTAAGTTTTGTTGATAGTAATTTTTCAGGTTAAAGATAGATGTGAAGATGGGTGCAGGAATGGACCTTTTACCGGGAAGCCATGGCTGCTGTCCGGGAGAGTTTTGACGAAAAGCTGGGACCACCTGGACCAATTGATGGAAGAATTTCAGTGCATATCCATTGGATCTGATGGCAGAGTTGTAAGGAGTTTTTATGAATACAAGAGAAGAAAATGGCTTAATCTACATATATCTGGAGGGCAGGATCGATTCGGAGAATGCCCATGGTCTGGAGCGGGAGATCATGGATCTGATGGATGCCAATCTGGACAGGCAGCTGGCCTTTGACGCTTCTGGTCTTGACTATATTTCCAGTGCGGGACTCCGGGTCCTGCTGAAGGTCAGGAAGAGGATGGACCATCCTCCGGTAATCCGGGAAGTATCCCTGGAACTTTATGATATTTTTGAGACCACCGGCTTTACGGATATCCTTGAGGTAAGGAAAAAACTCAGATCCATTTCCCTGGAGGGCTGTCCGGTGGTTGGCCGGGGAGGCAATGGTATCGTTTACCGCAAGGATGCTGAAACCATAGTTAAGCTTTATAATCCTGGAACTGCCCTGGATAAGATAGAATATGAGAAAAAGTATGCCAGGGCCGCCTTTCAGGCCGGTCTTCCCACGGCCATCTCCTTTAATACGGTGAAGGTGGGAGACCAGTATGGGATCATGTTTGAAATGCTGGATGCCAGGACCGTGGGTCAGATCATCAAAGTTATTCTTCCCCAGTTCCGGCCCCTGGCTGACCGCCTGCCGCTGATGCTTGATGGCCTGGGACTTTAGGCTGTCTTCAGCAATGTTCTCAGATGCGTCTTCGGCCCTGACCGTGATTGAGGCGGAAGGTTTTGAAGGATAGGAAGGGTAAAGCTATATTAATTGGATATCATACAGACCTGGAGTTTATGAATATCCAGGAAGAAAGGGAGAAAAAACATGAGGAAAAAGAATCATTCTAAAAGCCGCAGGAAGAAAAAACCAGTCTTTTCCGGGAGTTATACTTATGCTTATGTCCTGCTTGCAGCCATATTACTGCTGTCTGCCTTTGTCCTGACCGGCCTGGAAGGGGAAGGAAGGGAAAGGACTGCTTATACAGGCAAAGATATTTATGGAACACTTTATGCTGATATTGAAGATGAGGATGAGATAGAGCAGATTAAAATGAGAAAGAAAGAACAGGAGAAGAATAAAAAAAATCCTGCCGTAGACCAGATGACGGAAGGTCAGGAAAAGGACCAGACTAAGGGTCAGGAGGCGACCAGCCAGCCAGGAAGTCAGGAAGCGACCAGCCAGCCGGAAAGCCAGCAAGCCACCAGTCAGCCGGAAAGCCAGCAAGCCACCAGTCAGCCGGAAAGCCAGCAAGCCAGCAGTCAGGCGGACAACCCGGATCCTGACCAGCCTGTTGAACAGCCGGATTCCTATGAGATTCATCTGCTGCTGGATTCTGGCCAGGTTTTGGATGGGAATGGACTTTTAAAGAAGGAGATCTGTGATCTGTTTAATGTGAAAAAAGATTATAAAAGCTTCGCTTTAGCCTACTATGAGACAGCGGACAGACTTTTTAACCAGGAGGGCTGGATTAACCGGATCCGGATGAGGGAGGATAAGCCGAAAAAAGATTATAAGATCACCTTTAAAAAACGATATCCGGTTGCAGGTGAAGATGTCAATGCCGCTATGAGCCAGGCCAGGTCGGAGGGCTTCGACAAGGCTGACCAGGATTGGGAAAGCCAGGTGGAATGGAATTATTCCAGTATGGTCCTAAGCTTTTCCGCTGAGGCCAGTGGGGCTACAGAAGGCCTTCAGACCATGGACCAGCTGGCCCTGGAGGATGCCCTTGCCATGTTGAGGGAGAATATGCCCGAAAAGGAGCAGAACTGGAAGTCTCCTTTATGGGGCCTTAATACACTCCAGACCGCCGGGGAGGCCGGGCCGGTCAGATTCAAGCGATATACAGGAAGATTCCAGGATGCGGAGCTGGATATTGAGGTCTGGACTCTGACAGATCCGGATGGAATTAGCAGTCACTATATCACGGAGCTTTCTTTTAAAGAAAAAGATTATAATAAGGCTGCCGGCATTCGTAAAGCTCTGATCGAAGACCTGAAAGTCCAGGGCCTTTTATTGGAACAGGACGGCCTTAAAACCCAGCATATTTTAGATCTTTATTTTCCTCTTAATTAGGGAATGAGAAGGTCAATCTGCCCTTTTGTCAGGAAAAACTGAGGCAGGGAAGTGGGGAAGGCTGGCTCTTAGTCAGGAATATACAGGGCCTGCAAGCTGCCTTTGTCAGGAAGAGAGGAGAAAAGGATGATGAATCAGCCCTTTGTGAAGATAGATTTACACGGATTAAGACAGGAGGAGGCGGTCCGGGTCATCGATAAGGCCTTGAAACAGGCCGGGCCGGGTGTTTATCAGCTGCAGTTGATCCATGGTTACCACCGGGGGACTAGTCTTCGGACCATGATTTATGACTTTTACCAGTCAGATCCCAAGGTCATCAGGGTTATGCCAGGCGACAATCCGGGGATTACCCTGTTGGTATTAAAGGATCTTTATTGAAAAACAGGCAGCAGCCGGCTGGAAAGCAGGAGAACTAACCAGCCGGCCGGGTGGCCTCTTTAGATTTTCCTGGATAAAACTACTTGAAAATGAGAGAATAATATCATTTTGTCTCATTTTCAAGGCTGGTAATCTAATTTCTAATTGATTAATTCCTTATCAACAAGTAATATATAAGAGGGATTGCGGACATTTTTATTGGCCGCAATGAAAAGGGTTTTTAATGGGTATAAGGAGGTAAATTATGAAGATTACTATTTTAAACGGAAGTCCCAGGAAAGAGAACACAGCTGCTCTGGTTGAAGCTTTTAAAGAAGGTGCCGAGGCAGCGGGTCATGTGGTGGATATCCTCCATGTGGGCAGGATGAAGATTGCAGGATGTCTTGGCTGTGAGTACTGCCATGGTAAGGGCGAGGGCAAATGTATCCAGAAGGACGATATGGAAAAGGTGATGCCGGCATATCTCAACAGTGATATGGTTGTATTCGCATCTCCCATCTATTATTTTGATATGACAGCCCAGCTGGCTGCCGCTATCCAGAGAGTATACTGTATCGGCAAGCCTGCCAAGGCCACAAAGGCAGCCCTGCTGCTGAGCTCCGCTTCTCCCAATCCCTTTGACGGTGCCATCGCCAGCTATAAGGGAATCTGTGCCTTCACAGGTATTGAGAATGCCGGTATTTTTACGGCTGCAGGAGATGAGAATAAGAGTGAGGCAAAATTAGCGGAGATCCGTGACTTTGCAAAAACTCTTTAAGAGCCGCCTGAAAATAGTTCGCTAAAAGAAGTAGGAGAATTAAGCCTGAGGGACCATTTCCCTTGGGCTTTTTTATTCATGAAACATAGGTATGCAATATAATGGCATATTTATGAAAAAAACCAGCTGAATATCTGTGGGGATTGAAGGATGATTATTGTCAGAATCACCTGTAGAAGGGTCTGCAGCAAACAAGGATAAGGATGTACAAGACAAAAAATACCATAAATAACAAGATAATATACTGCGTTATTAACATTATTTCTTGAATATTTAAGTTAATTAGTGTACAATTTTAACAACTGTACCACATTATTTTTTACCTAAATCTGAACATTAAAGAGGAGGTTTTTTATGAAGAGATTAGTTGCTTTATTATGTGTGTGCCTGCTCAGCCTTGGCTGTTTAGCCGGCTGCGGTGGTGGCGGCGGCGGAGCTGATGAAGATGTCGTCAGGATTGGTGTTTTTGAGCCTGCTTCCGGTGACAACGGTGCCGGCGGCAAGCAGGAGACTCTCGGTGTCCAGTATGCCAATAAAGTACAGCCGACTGTACAGATTGGCGACAAGGAGTACAAGGTTGAACTGGTAACTGTAGATAATGAGTCTGATAACTCCAAGGCTGTTACGGCAGCCCAGAACCTGGTTTCCCAGGACGTATCCATCGTTCTCGGCTCCTATGGTTCCAGTGTATCCATCGCTGCTGCTGACGTATTCGCAGAGGCAGGTATGCCTGCTGTTGGTATCACATGTACCAACCCACAGGTTACAGCAGACTGTGAGCAGTATTTCAGAATCTGCTTCCTGGATCCCTTCCAGGGCACGGTTCTTGCCAACTATGCTTATGAGAATGGCATGAGAAAGGCTTACTGTCTTTCCAAGCTTGGAGATGACTATTCTGTAGGTCTTGTAAACTACTTCGTAGAAGCCTTCAAGAAACTTGGCGGAGAGGTTGTTGAGGAGCAGTTCCCTGACAAGAACTCTGACTTTACTTCTTATGTAGCTAATGCAAAGAAGGCCGGCTGTGACGTATTCTTCAGCCCTGTATCCACAGAGGCAGCTGCTCTTATCGTTGACCAGGCTGAGGCCCAGTCTCTTGGCATGCCGATTCTTGCAGGTGATACCTGGGATTCCAACGTTATCACAAGTGCCGCAAAGGGTAAGAATGTTGAGATCGTTGTAACTACCTTCTATCAGGAGGGTGGTAATCCTGAATTTGATGAGGGAGTTAAGAAGTGGTTTGAGGAAGATAAGGATGCCAAGACCAACAACGGCGGCAACACAGACCTGGCAGCTGTTACAGCCATGGGTTATGATGCTTACTTTGTAGCTCTTGAAGCTCTCAAGGCAGCTGGTTCCACTGATCCGGCAGATGTACTTGCCGCACTTCCGACCCTGAATGTAACTGGCCTTGTATGCGGAGATGTTTCCTTCAACGAGACAGGCGATGCCAACAAGACAGAGGCATTCGTTAAGAAATGCAACACAGAAACAGGAACCTGGGAATTCATTAAGAAGCAGTCTGCTGAATAATTATTTTCCAAGGATGTTTCGTGTTCTTTGATGACAGTTTCACATGACACGCAGCGGGAGGCCTCGCGGCTTCCCGCGCTTATTTATAAGAAAGAATAGTATTATGGGATTATTACATACATGGTTTCCTTATATACTGGCAGGTATCGCTGTCGGTGGACAGTATGCCCTGATCGCCATTGGTTACACCATGGTTTACGGCATACTGAGACTGATCAATTTTGCCCATGGTGATGTATTTATGTGGTCCGGACTCATCATGGTTTACCTGGTTACAGTGCTGCCCCTGTGGCTGTCTGTGATTTTGGTTATTCTTTTTGCCATACTTCTTGGAACGACAATAGAGCGGGTAGCCTACCGGCCACTTCGAACCGCTCCCCGAATGTCCATTATGATTTCCGCCATTGGTGTATCCTATCTGTTGCAGAATTTTGCACTTTACATCACTGGTGGACTGACTAAGACATATCCGGCTATCAGCTGGCTGCAGAAGACAGTTACCATCGGTTCTGCGACAACCAAGATGGTTACTCTTATTACACCGGTGCTGACCCTGGTCCTTGTTTTCCTCCTGGTTATGCTCATTAAGCACACCAAGATTGGAATGGCCATGAGGGCTGTTTCCCGTGACTTTGAGACTTCTTCCCTGATGGGAATTGATATTAACAGGGTAATCACGGTTACCTTTGTCATAGGCTGCGGTCTGGCTGCAGTCGGTTCCATCCTTTACTTTTCCAACTATACGGGCATCAACCCCATGTCCGGCGCCATGCCTGGACTGAAGGCATTCGTTGCCGCCGTATTCGGAGGAATCGGCTCGGTTCCCGGAGCGGTTTTAGGTGCCTTTGTTATAGGTATCTGTGAAAACCTGATCAAGGGTGCGGGATGGACTACCTTCTCGGATGCTTTCACCTTTGTCCTGCTCATCGTTATTCTGATGGTTAAGCCTACAGGATTATTTGGTGAGAAGAATCTGGACAAGGTATAGGAAGGAGGGCATCATGAACAAGAATACCAAGGTTGCTCTCTCGACCATATGCATTATTTTGTTTATGGCATTCGTTTATTTCGGGGATATGTGGATACGGCCGGGATCCAGCATGAAGATGCTTATTACCGTAATCGAAAAAGGTTCCATCTATGCCCTGGTTGCAGTTTCCATGAATCTGCTTAATGGTTTTACGGGTCTCTTTTCCCTGGGCCAGGCCGGTTTTATGCTGATTGGTGCCTATACTTATGCCATATTTACCATTCCTGCCGCTTCCCATGATTCAGTTTACCAGTATTTTAACGGCGGCGTAATCAAGTGGTCCATCGTTGAGATTCTTGAGGGCAAGCTGGGAATCGTGGGCCATTATCTGGGCATGTTTATCCCCATTTTACTGGCAGGTCTTGTGGTAGCCCTGATCGGCTTTCTGATTGGTATCCCTGTGCTGAGGTTAAAATCTGACTACCTGGCAATTGCTACCTTAGGTTTTGCTGAGATTATCAGAGCCTTTTTCCAGTGGAATACCTTGGGACCGGTTACCAATGGTTCTAACGTTCTGAGAAAATATACAACCTATAAGAATGCTATTTTCCCTGTTCTTGTTGCGGGAATATCCATTGCTATTTTACTGCTGCTGATTAATTCTACCTATGGACGTGCCTTCCGGGCCATCCGTGATGACGAGATCGCGGCGGAAGCTATGGGTGTCAACCTTTTCCGTCATAAGGAAATGTCTTTCGTCATCTCTTCATTTTTTGCGGGTATCAGCGGAGCCCTGCTGGCCATGTTCCAGACGACCATCAGTGCGACTCCCTTTACTACAGTAATGACCTATGAGATCCTGCTGATTGTTGTTATCGGCGGTATCGGGTCTGTCACCGGATCCATTTTAGGAGCCTTCCTCTTTACGGCGGCTTCCGAGTGGTGGCTGAGAGGTCTGGATTCAGGCCGCTGGCTGGGTATATCCTCTGACCTGATGAGACCGGGCTTCCGTAAGGTAGTCTTTGCCATCCTGATCATGCTGATCGTACTGTTCTACTCCCGGGGTATCATGGGAGATAAGGAGTTCAGCTGGGAAGGTTTTATCGCCTGGTGGAAGAGACTTCCCGAGACCATCAGAACCTGGCCCAAGAGACGTAAGGCAGCCAGGGCGGCTAAGAAGGATGCAAGAGATGCCAAGTCAGCTGCCAGAGCCAGGGAAAAGCAGGGGAAACAGGAAAGTGCAGACAAAAAGCTTTCGGGAGAGGCTCTCTTTACTCCTCTGCCCATGGCTGACCACGTCATTGTATTTGATAAGGAGGGTAAGTAATGGACAAGAGACAAGTCGTACTGAAGCTCTCCGATATCACCATGCAGTTTGGCGGTGTCGTTGCTGTTGATAATTTGAATCTGCAAGTACATAAAAATGAGATTGTAGGTCTCATCGGTCCTAACGGAGCCGGTAAGACCACAGCCTTCAACTGTATTACAGGAGTGTATGAGCCCACCAATGGCTCCATTGAGATCAATGGGGATGTTGTCATAGAGAACTATCCCAAGGGAAAGATGAAAGACGCCTACAAGGGTCATAACCAGGGAAAATATACCAGGTCCCTGACTATGCTTCCCGATAAGGTAACCAAGCTGGGTGTGGCCCGTACCTTCCAGAATATCCGCCTTTTCAAGGGAATGACAGTTCTGGAAAATGTTATGGTAGCCATGCATATGAACCAGACGGAGTCTGTCTTTGCGGCTACTTTCAGGACAAAGAAGGCCCGGGCCACGGAAGAGGCCATGCGGGAAGAGGCCCTGGAGCTTCTCAGGGAAGTTGATCTTCTTGAAAACAAGGATGATCTTTCCACCTCTCTGCCTTACGGCAAGCAGAGGCATCTGGAGATTGCCCGTGCCCTGGCTACCCATCCGTCCATTCTTCTGCTGGATGAGCCGGCTGCCGGCATGAATCCCCAGGAGTCCGATGACCTGATGCGGTTTATCGGCCGGATCCGTGACCAATTTGACCTGTCCATTTTGATGATTGAGCATCATATGCAGGTTGTCATGGGTATCTGTGAGCATATCTACGTACTCAATTACGGCGGTCAGATCGCAGACGGAACACCGGAAGAGATCCAGGCTAATCCTGCAGTAATAGAAGCATATCTGGGAGGCGATGAATAATGTTGGCAATAAGAAATCTGAATGTACATTATGGCGGCATCCACGCTCTCAGAGGCATTGACATCGACGTTCCGGACGGTAAGATTATTTCCCTGATCGGTGCCAACGGTGCCGGTAAATCCACCACACTTAAGTCTGTCATGGGCCTGGTTGCCAAGTCTGACGGCCGGGTCTACTGGGATGATACGGAGATCACTTCCCTGAAAACCAAGGATATCGTTTCCCATGGTATCATACTCTGCCCTGAGGGAAGAAGGATCTTCCCTGATCTGACTGTGGATGAGAATATTGCTGCCGGCGCTTATTTAAGAAAAAACAAGGCAGAGATTGCCAAAGACAGAGACTGGGTCTACAGCCTTTTCCCGAGACTGTCAGAGAGAACCTGGCAGCTGGGGGCCACCCTTTCCGGAGGTGAGCAGCAGATGCTGGCCGTTGCCCGGGCCCTCATGTCCAAGCCCAAGCTTCTCATGCTGGATGAGCCTTCCCTGGGACTGGCACCCCTGGTAATCAAGGATATCTTTAAGGTAATCCAGAAGATCAAGGAAGATGGTGTAAATATCCTCCTGATCGAGCAGAATGCCAAGGTTGCCCTGGATATCTCCGACTACGCCTATGTTATGGAGACCGGAGTCATCACCATGGCAGGTCCCGGCAAGGCCCTGCTCAATGACCCGAGAGTCCAGCAGGCTTACCTGGGCGAATAGGAGAATCCGCTCTTTGTGACCTGCAGTAATTTCAAATGTTAAAAAATATCCCCTTTCGGAAGAACAGGTTTATCAGGTATCCTGTCCGGCTGAAAGGGGATTTTTGGATGATTATAACAAAAAAGCATAAGCCGGGAAGGACCATAAAAACAAATCTCCCGGTACTGGTTCTGGCGGTCGCCGGGCAGTGACGGCCCAGTCAGTTAATTATATAAATATAAAATACAGGTATTTGAAATACCCTGTTTACATAGAGAATTCATATGTTATATAATGAAACAGTGTGATAAAAACAGCAAGAAAGTTATGATTTATAAAAGTTTTTATCATTTAAATATTTTTAGGAGGCTATTGTTATGACTGTACTTTATGTGATACTTGGAGTGATCATGGTCATTGGCGGCTTTGTCTGTATGGCTTCGCCGGTGGCAACCCTGCTTTATACAGGTTACTACATCGGTATTCTTATGCTGGTCTACGGTGTCCTGGGTATTATCCGGTGTGCCAAGTATAAGGGAGATGTCCTGGACTGGGTCATGAATATCCTGGCCCTGATCGTCGGCATTTTTGCCCTGATAAGACCTGGAAGCACCCTGGTATTTGATGCTTTGATGATCTTTGCCCTGGCCGCTTACCTGGTGATTCAGGGTGTAGTCCATATCGTTCTGGCTTTTAAATCAAAGAAGGTCAACAGTAAATGGTTCTGGATGCTGCTGGTAGGTATTGTCAGCCTGGTCATGGGTATTTACTTATTTATCAATAAGGATGTGGCCGCCGCCACAGTGGGTATGCTGATCGGAATCTGTTTCATTGAAGCGGGAATCAGTACCATCACCATGGCTCTGGCCATCCACGATGTCAAGGGCCGTATCAAGGACATTTTCCATTAGGGGAAAATGTAATTACAAAATCAGCTGCCAAGGAGGAATGACCAATGGGTATCAGGAAATATTTGAAGTATCTGCGTGATTATTACCGGGAGAGTAAGGGAACCTTTATCTTTTATTCCATCCTGCGGGTACTGGTTATCCTCACGATGATCCGATGTATCTTTACGGGTAATTACCAGAGTGCGGCACTTTGTGTCCTTTCCCTCTTTCTTTTCCTGCTTCCTGCTTTCCTGCAGGATAAGATGCAGGTGACCATACCGCCCGTATTCCAGGCTATTATTTTCGGTTTTATCTTTGCAGCGGAGATCCTGGGAGAGGTGAATCATTACTATGTCCGCATCCATGGCTGGGACACCATGCTGCACACCATGAATGGTTTTCTGTGTGCCGCCATCGGTTTTTCCCTGGTATATCTGCTCAACCGGACCAGTGAGAATATTAACTTGTCGCCCTTTTATCTGACCCTGGTGGCCTTCTGTTTTTCCATGACCATCGGAGTCCTCTGGGAGTTTTTCGAATTTGCCATGGATCAGTTTTTCTTCCTGGACATGCAGAAGGATTTTATCGTTAAGGAATATGGGTCCGTAACCCTGGACCCGGCCCAGATGGGAACACCCATTCATGTGAAGGACATTACGGAGACGGTGATCCACACCCTGTCCGGCCAGACCTACACCATAGAGGGCGGTTACCTGGATATCGGTATCCTGGATACCATGAAGGACCTGCTGGTTAATCTGGTGGGGGCTGTGGCTTTCAGTATCATCGGCTATTCCACCTTGAAGTTCTCCAAATCGTCCAAGGTGGCGGACAGCCTGATCATAAAGCCAAAGAAGAAGGAATAAGCTAAGCTAGCATCACCATGGCAGGACTCATGTCCGGCTATGGTTTATGCCAGGAGAAAATGGTATATATCCATATAAGAGAGGCGCCCCTTTTACGGTCTGCCCTGCTTTTCCGGGCTGGACCGCAATTGGGACGCCTCTCTCGTTTTTTTTATTATTTAAGCTTTGCTATTTCAAAATGATTTTTGGCAGCATGGCGGGCCGTGGATTCATAGAGCTTTTTCCTAATACAAGGCAAAGCGTTAATAAAATCCTTGCCGGGACTTTGCCAGGACGAGGCAAAAGACCTTGGGACCAGAGGAAGCCTGCCGGAATAATTTTAGAATATTTTTTCTTCTCTTGTTATCTTTGTTAAGAAATGTTTATAAAGTCTTGAAAAAGAAGGTATTTATCAGTAATATGGGGGCAGGAGATGGCATAGTCTGACAGGCTTTGCCCAACTGACCATATTTATATTATAGTAGTCCTGGTGAAGAAAGACCGGACTAGAGACAGGTAAGGAGGAAATGTTATGTGGTTCTGGCTTGCTTTGGGGTCGGCAGTGTTTGCGGCCCTGACATCGATACTGGCCAAGATAGGAATAGAAAATGTTGGCTCCAATCTGGCGACGGCCATCCGGACTATGGTGGTCGTGATCATGGCCTGGGGTATGGTCTTCCTGACCCACCAACAGACCGGTTTCAAAGATATCAGCAGTAAAAGCTGGATTTTTTTGATCTTGTCAGGCCTGGCGACGGGAGCCTCCTGGCTCTGCTATTATAAGGCATTACAGATTGGCGATGCCTCCAAAGTGGTGCCTGTGGATAAGCTTTCCGTGGTGATTACCCTCCTGCTGGCCTTTGTCTTTCTTCATGAAGAATTTACCATCAAGTCCCTCATAGGCTGTGTCCTGATCGGGGCCGGGACTCTCTTCATGGTCATTTAACCGGAACCTGGATTTCGGTGTTTATATTATTTTTACTAATATTTTGTTGCTTATAATAGAGAAGGTGAGCTGGACTGGCTACCCTGCTGATGGCGGGATACAGATGTATCTCCCCGTATATTCAGCAGGGCGGCCTTTTTTAGTGGGAAAACAGGTTTAGTATATGGTCTGGAATAAATCATATAAATACATTTATTCTGTCTTCTGACCTTTACAGGTTTGGGAAATTATGAAAGGGAAAAACCAATTCCTCTATACAGGTAGACACTAAAAAATAAATCCAATATAATATAAATGACTAATTTTTTATTTACTATTGACTATGCTAAATAACCAGGAGGGCTATATGATTCCTGTACCAAAATTATTCAGAAAAACAAAAACCGTCAGAGGAATTCAGGCATATATGGAGGATGCCTTTAATGAAGTCCTCCACACTACCCTCAATCCTGCAGGACCCGGTGCCATCCGGATCCATCTGATTCCACCGAAGAAGGAAGAGGATGCCTTGAATCCCAGTGTGGCCATAATCAATGGCGCGGATATTGTGCCGGTGAACTTCGCCTGGGCTGTCATGCTGGCTGAGATGATCCGCCAAACAAATTATTATGACGGCCGGGAGATCGGGGAGGAGGAGATAGAGAAGATTCTCCTCCAGGCCGGTGAAAATGTGAAAAAGGTCATGCCCATTCTAAGCAGGAAGCGGATTAAGAATGATATGCGGACCATCTATGAGACCATCCGGCAGATTGCCTACCGGGAGGAGGTTACGACTGATGTTTATTATATGAATATAGGAGACTATGCCGAATATATGACAGCCCCCCACCGTATGGATCTGATGGTCAGTGCCATGACAAAGAATGGCAGCTGGCACTGTAACCAGAAGTGTGTCCACTGTTATGCGGCTGACCAGACCTTGTCAGAGGAGGAGGAACTGTCCACGGAAGAATGGAAGGCTATTCTCGATAAATGCCGGGCTGTGGGTATCCCCCAGGTGACCTTTACCGGTGGAGAACCGACCATGAGGGAGGATCTCTTTGAATTGATCGCCTATGGCCGCTGGTTTATCTCCAGGCTTAATACCAACGGCATCAAGCTGACCCGGGACTACTGCCGGTCTCTGCGGGAGGCGGACCTGGACAGCCTGCAGATCACTTTTTATTCCCAGGATCCCCAGATCCATAATCAGCTGGTGGGAGCCGACCGCTTTGACCAGACTGCCCAGGGAATCGACTATGCCCTTGAAGCAGGGCTTTCTGTCAGTATTAATACACCCTTATGCACCCTGAATAAGGATTATGTAAAGACCCTGGAATACCTGCACAGCAAAGGTATAATCTATGTCACTTGCTCCGGTCTTATCACCACCGGTAACGCTGCCCTGGAAGCATCTGAGCGGTTGCAGCTGACCAGCCAGGAGCTGGAGAATATTCTCCGGGACGCTGTCGCCTACTGTAATGAGAAGGGGATGGAGATCGCCTTTACTTCCCCGGGCTGGATCAGACAGGAGGTTTTTGATGAGTTAAATATCCAGTCGCCTTCCTGTGGAGCCTGTCTTTCCAATATGGCCATTACGCCGGGAGGAAATGTGGTGCCCTGTCAGAGCTGGCTGTCTGACAAGCCCCTGGGCAATATGCTCAAGGACGACTGGGAATCCATATGGGAGAGCCAGAC
Source organism: Lachnospiraceae bacterium UBA7026 (assembly GCA_002494165.1). Lineage (GTDB taxonomy): Bacteria > Bacillota > Clostridia > Lachnospirales > Lachnospiraceae > Anaerobutyricum. The sequence goes on from DLBH01000068.1 coordinate 31,963, forward strand.
CTGCGTGGAACACCGGAACTATTCAGCTGATATGACGGGCGAGTGCCCACTCAGGAGGTATTGCCGATGACCTGTATCATGAAAAATAAGATAAAGTATGTGCTTTTGATGGTGGCAGCCCTGCTTCTTCTCTGTTTTCCCGCAGTAGGGGCAGAAGCGGAGGCCACTGATGAGATTAAAGATTTTACAATTACGGTGGATGTCAAGGAGGACGCCAGTCTTCAGATGACCTACCACATAGACTGGGAGGTGCTGGATGATTCCATCGGCCAGCTGGAATGGATCGATCTGGGAGTGCCCAATAGTCATCATGAAAACATCACTCCTCTCAGCGGCAACATAGACCATATCGAGGATAATGGCAGCAAGCTTGCCATCTATCTGGACCGGGGCTATGGGGAAGGAGAGACCGTCAGTCTGGACTTTTCCATGGACCAGGATAACATGTACCAGATTGATAAGTATACGGAGGGAGAGACCGTATACAGCTTTACCCCCGCCTGGTTTGACTCCATGGACGTGGACCAGCTCACCATCCGCTGGAATGGGGACAAGGCCATTTCCTGGCAGCCGGACTGCCTGCAGGAGGATGGATACCTGGTATTTAACGGCTATCTGCCGGCGGGCGAGAAATATACCATGTCCGTGACTTATCCCAATGAAGCCTTCGGTTTTTCCGTGGACCGGCAGGCAGGCAGTGGGGATAGTGATAGTGAGGATGCAACCTCTGATGCAGGTTATATCTTCCTGGGACTGGCCTTCTTTGCACTCATGGTTGGAGTACCGGTGTATATGGTATATAGGTTTATCCGCTGGATTATAGATGGCCTCAGTTTCGGATTCACGGGATCCACAAAGGAGGCCACAGAGAAAAAGATTACCAGGACTAAGATCGAATACTATGAAACATGCCCGGGCTGCGGTGCTCCCCGGGAGGAGGGCAAGGACAAATGTGCCTACTGTGGCCGCAGCATGATAAAGAGCAAGGAAGTCGTTGAGGAAAACCAGATTGAACATCCGGAGAAATATAGCAGGAAGGGTACCTACCCCTATGGGAATTCAGGGAACACCTTCATCAATGTCAATGTGGTGAATGTACCAGTATCCCGGCCCAGGTCTTCCTACAGGCCTCATTCCAGACCTTCTTCCGGTTCTGGCAGGGGCAGGTCTTCCGGCGGATCTTCCTGTGCCTGTGCCTGCGCGTCCTCCTGTGCCTGTGCCTGCGCTTGTGCCTCCTCGGGACGGGCCGGCTGCTCGGTGAAGGATTTCTATAGGGATAGTATCCACAAGGGACGGATCCGGGTTCAAAGCGGTGAAATTACATCTTCTGCCCAGGCAGAAGAGAAGCTTTAGAAAAACTTCTTTTGAAGTGGGGGAGGAAGAAAATGGTGAAAAGGATATTTGCTATGTTGGCAATTACTCTATTAGGAACCGGTTTGATCACCGGGTGTAATAATAGTTCTATGAATGTAAAAAATGAGGAGATTAAAGATAGCAGTGCCACTGCTGATAAGGAAGAATCTCTGGACAGCCAGGCAGTGACCGAAGAACTGCCCTGGTGGAAAAAGGTGAACGCCTATGAGATTTATGTCAAAAGCTTCAAGGATTCTGACGGTGATGGCCAGGGGGATATCAAGGGTATCACAGAGGAGCTTGATTACCTGGCCTCCCTGGGTGTGGGTGCCATCTGGCTCACCCCGGTCTACAAGTCTCCCCAGGCCGACAATGGCTACGACATTGCAGACTACTACCTGCTTGACGAGACCTACGGAACCATGGAGGACATGGATACATTGATCGCCGAAGCGGGAAAGAGAGACATCCGTATTGTCATGGACCTGGTTTTCAACCATACTTCCAATGAGAATGCTTGGTTTGTGGAATCTGCTTCCGGCAAGGATAATGACAAGAGCGACTGGTATATCTGGCGCGATCCCAGGCCCGACGGCAGCGCCCCTACAAACTGGAGAAGCATTTTCGGGGATTCGGCCTGGACCTGGAACGAGGAGAGGGGCCAGTATTATCTCCACACCTTCCTGCCGGAACAGCCGGACCTGAACTGGGAGAACCCGGAAGTGAGACAGGCTCTCTTTGACGTGGCTAATTTCTGGATCGACAAGGGAGTGGGTGGCTTCCGGATGGATGCCGTCACTTATATTAAAAAGCCGGCAGACTTCAAGGATGGTAAGCCTGACGCCGACGACGGCCTGGTGGGTGTTCACAGCATGACGGCCAATACAGAAGGAATCCTGGACTATCTCAAAGAATTTAAAGAGAATGTCTGTCAGGGTAAGGACATCTTTACTGTCGGGGAAGCCAATGGCGTGGAGGCTTCTGAGCTCTCCGACTGGGTCGGAGATGACGGTGTTTTTGATATGGTATTTGAATTCAGCCATGTCAATATCGATTTGATCGACGAATCCAACTGGTGTGAAACCAGGGACTGGAAGCTGACTGACCTGAAGAAATGTCTTTCCGATACCCAGGAGAATACCGGCGACCAGGGCTGGTGTCCCGTTTTCTTTGAAAACCATGACATAAGCCGGTCCATAGACCATTATCTGCCCGGTTGCAGTGATGAGAAGATGGGCGGCAAGGCCCTGGGTACGGTTCTGTTTACCCTCAGGGGAACCCCCTTCATCTACCAGGGAGAGGAGCTGGGCATGCGCAATGTCAACTGGCCCTCCATCGATGATTATAATGATATCTCCACCAAGAACCATTATGACTTCTGCATAGAGCAGGGTTACCCGGAGGAAGAATGCATGGATGCCGTCCACCTTTTTGCCCGGGATAATGCCAGGACCCCCATGCAGTGGAGTGGGGGTGCCAATGCAGGCTTCACTACCGGTAAGCCCTGGCTGGCCCTGGCTGATAATTACAAGACCTGTAATGTGGAGATAGAAAGTGAGGCCCAGGATTCCGTACTTACCTGGTACCGTACTCTGGCTGACCTGAAAAAGAACCATCAGGTTTTGATTGACGGATCCTATGAGGAGATTTTCCCGGAAGATGAGCAGATCTATGCTTTTAGCAGGGATAATGGCAAAGACAAGGCGGTCATCCTGGTGAACCTTTCTGACAAGGAGGCCAGTTATGATCCTGCCGTGCTGGATGGCTGTAAGCTTCTCCTGTCCTCCCTGGGTAACAAGAGCGAGACAGGAAGCTTAAAGCCTTATGAATCGGCCATCTACCTTCAGGAAAGTGAATGAGAAACTGGAATGGACAAGAAACATAAAGCTAAGAAAAAAGAGACGGACTTGACTGGTAAGATAACCCTGACCAGTCAAGAGAGAAAATATATCAGTAAAAAAATGTCCTATGCCCTCCGTCATAATCTTCTAGATAAGTTTTAATCAGCTTTCTATCAGGTTTCTAATAGGTCTTAATCAGGTTTTAATCAGCTTTCTATTAGGTTTTAATCATGTCTTAGTCAGGTTTTAAATAGAATTTGGTTAGAATCTGATTAGTGATGATTCCTTTTAATTCGTTTTTAATATGTTTTATAAGAATTTGTGAGGTGGGATTTTGGAGAAAAAAAGATGTAATTTCAGCTTAGGATCGACCCAGTACCAGCTTTCGGAAAAGTTCCTCCTTTACCATGATACCCGTTGGTGTAAGCCTTTACATGATGACCAGGAATTATATGCCATGTTGGTCCTGGAGGGTATGCAGGCAGGGGTGAGCTGGAACCTGATCCTTAACAAGGAGGAGAATTTCAGAAAGGCCTTTGACGGTTTTGATCCCCGGCTTGTGGCTGCTTATGATGAGGCCAAAGTGGAAGAGTTAATGCAGGATAAGGGCATCATCCGCAACCGGAATAAGATCAGGTCAGCCATCAGTAATGCCCGGGCCTTTCTCAAGGTCCAGGAAGAGTTTGGCAGCTTCGATGCCTATATCTGGAGCTTTACCGGGGGTCAGGTCATAGACCACCACCTGAAGGATATCCAGGACATGCCGGTTAAAGATGAGCTGTCAGAAAAGGTCAGCAAGGACCTGAAGAAGAGGGGATTTAAATTCGTAGGTCCCATTATCATCTATTCCTACCTGCAGGGAATCGGGGTTATCAATGACCACTGGGAATACTGCGACTACCGCTGACAAGACTGCTTGCAATAATAAGAATGATAAACAGGGCCCCGGCAAGGGAGAGCCCACGGAGAGAAAATATGCCTGAAAAAGTAAATGACCGCAAGTCAACCCTGATGTTTATTACTTCCATGCTTATATTTGGAACCATAGGCATCTTCAGAAGATACATACCACTGCCCTCGGCCTTTCTGGCATTTTCCAGGGGCATCATGGGAGGCCTCTTTCTTCTGGCCTTTATGAAACTAAAAAAGAAGGATGCCGGCCAGAAGCTTCCGGTTTCTGCCTTCATAGGCCTGGTGGTCACAGGGGCTCTCATGGGTATTAACTGGATTCTCCTTTTTGAGGCATATAACTATACGACAGTATCCGTTGCCACCCTTTGTTACTATATGCAGCCAACCATAGTTATCCTTCTATCACCCATCATTTTCAGGGAGGCTCTGACCAGGAAAAAGGCCCTTTGTGCCACCATAGCTATCATCGGCATGGTCCTGGTATCCGGCGTAACCGCTGAGGGAGGGACCCGGGGAGGAGACCTGAGGGGCATCCTGCTGGGTCTGGGAGCTGCAGCCTTTTATGCCTCCGTGGTCATCATGAACAATAAGATCCAGGGTATAGAGGCCTACCAGAAGACGACCATCCAGCTGCTTTCGGCGGGAATCGTTATGATACCCTATCTGGCCCTGACAGGGGGCTTCAGCAGTGAGGGCTTTACGGTGACCTCTGTCCTGCTCCTGTTGGTGGTGGGCATCGTCCATACGGGCATCGCCTATGTTATGTATTTTGGCAGCATGGACGGCCTGAGGGTCCAGTCCATCGCCCTGCTAAGCTATATCGATCCGGTTTCCGCTCTCTTTTTCTCCGCCCTTCTTCTAAAGGAACGACTGAGCATCCCCAGTATGATTGGGGCTGTCATGATCATCGGCTCAGCCATCGTCAGTGAGATGGAGCCGGGGGATCGTTGAAGACCGGGTGACTGGAGAAGGTGGAATCCATGGACGAACATAAGATGACCTGGCATCTTTTACGTAAAGATAAGTTTTGACGGAAAATATTTCCAGAGAAAATGAGTGTGACCTGATCGGATCTTTGGGAAAAGGGAGACTTGTGGTGAAAAAATCTTTGGAGAAAGGGAGCTCAAGGGAGCCGGAATTTTTGGGAAAGGGAAGTCTGGCAGAGCCGGAATTCTTGAAAAAGAGTGCACTGATTTCAGTGAATATCGCTGTGGTTCTGTTTGGTCTGGCCGGCCTTTTTGCCCGCTGGATTCATCAGCCGGCCCTGGTGATTACTTTCGGGAGAGTCTTTTTTTCATCCCTGGCCCTGGGCATTTTCCTGCTGGTCAGAAGGCAGTCTTTCAGGCTGAACAGCCGCAGGGATTTAGGCCTCATGATCTGTGCCGGAGGGGTTCTGGCCCTGCACTGGTGGGCTTTTCTTGAATCTATACAACTTTCCACAGTGGCCATCGGGACCATTACATTTTCCTCCTTTCCCCTCTTTGTAACTTTTCTTGAACCAATGGTTTTTCACCAGAAACTGAAGGCAGAAAATATCATCATTGCTCTGATGATCCTGCTGGGAGTTCTGGTCACCATCCCTGAGTTTTCTCTGGAAAATAATATGTCTGCCGGGATTTTTGTGGGGATGGTTTCGGCACTGGCCTATGCCGTGCTTACCCTTATGAATAAAGCCTTTACAGACAGATATAGTGGCAGTCTGACCGCCTTTTATGAACAGACTGTGGCAGCACTTGTTTTACTGCCCTTTGTGTTGAGGACAGAAATTGACTTGTCCAGGTCTGATTTATGTCTGATCCTATTTTTAGGAGTCGTCACTACCGCCATCGCTCACACCCTTTTTATTTCCAGTCTGAAGGATATTCCTGCCTGGCTGGCCGGCATATGTTCTTCTTTGGAGACGGTATACGGGATTGTTTTTGCCATACTGCTGTTGGGGGAGATTCCCTCGTCCCGTGAGATCGTCGGAGCGATAATAATCGTCACTGCGGTAGCTGCGGCTCAGCTGAAAAAGTAGCTGCAGCTCAGCTGAAAAAGTAACTGCAGCTCAGATGGAAAAGGTTTAAGGGCTTCTTTTGCAGTTTGTTATAATCTGTTTGAAACATGGGATAAAACCAACAGAATGATCATGGCAGGGGGACCCTGCGTCAGCTAGGGAAGGAGTGAAATCATGTTAGAGAAACGATTTATGGAGTTGGTAGAAAGGGAGCATGGTTTTGAATATTATCAGGCTTACAGGGACGACGTGGACCATATCATATGATTGGGATTTGGCCGGCAGAATTATTTTGAAGAGAAGACACAGTAGTCAATACTGTAAACTGCAAGACGGTACAGCTATAGCTGCTATTTCATTTTTATATCTAATTCACAGATTACCCCCTGTCCGGATTAACGTCCTGTGCAGGGGGAATAATATTGCAGTATGGATTAAAAGACAAGATGGATTATAATACAGTATCTCCTATAGTCCACTATAGTCCAGGCCTGCCTTGGCAGCCTGTTCATGCTGGTATCGTCTGGGGATGTTGTAGGTCTTCCCATCTTTAATCAGTTTGGCTCCGGTCTGGTGGTAGGAGAAGGCGACTCCATAGTCCAGGCACTGGCGGTGGAGGTCCAGGATCCAGTCATAGTCACAGGGCCTCGCCTGGGGGCCGGATTCACCGCCCACAGAAACTGAACTGATCCGGTACGGCCAAGCCTGGAAATAAGGTTCCAGATCAACCGCGGACAGCATGGGCTCCACCATGACAGAGTGGTGTTTAAGGGGCAGGGGAAGATAGACCGGCAGCCGCAGGTCCACCGCCCACTGGTTCTCACAGGTTACAGCAATATGTACATGATTCCAGCCATCTTCCCAGTCATGGGGAAGGTGGTTTTCTATTCGTTCCGGTCTCTTGGTAATCATGAAGAAGCTGCAGTCAGACCGGTCCCTCATCATATCCCAGGCATCCTCCCGCCAGGCATCAGCGTCCTGGTGGAAAAAATCAGAGGAAAAGCAGGTATAAAACAGAGAACCGGAGGGGATCTTATAACTGCCCTTATACTGACCGGCTCTCAGCCTGGTCACCGGCAGCCGGAAGCTCTGGGTCTTCTTTACCACAGAGGGATCCCGGCCCACGGCTTCATCCCTCCGGTACATATAGCAGTGAAGACAGCCCGGGCTTACTTTGGTGCAGCCGTGCCAGGCATTCCACATCTTAGTTATGGGAGGGCGGGGATCGGTCCGGGAGTCGGTCGGGAATAAACTTAACTGTCTATATTCCTCCATAGAAAATGCCTCCATTTCAATAATTTTCATGCCTGGTTTCTAAAATAATATTACAGGAACCTGGAAAAAAATCAAAAACATATAAGAATCCAAAAATCATTTTCAAAATGAAAAATAGTTCAAAAACAAAAAACGGTTTTAGAATTAAAAATCAGTATAGGAGCTAAAAATCAGCTTGAGGACTAAAAAGCAGTATAAATGCTAAAATACATCTTAAAAAAGTAAAAAGGATCCTATAATTCATTATAAGAAAAATCAGAACATATGTACAGGAAATTAAAAAAGGACGACAGCGTAAACTTACTGTAGG
>DLBH01000056.1 GCA_002494165.1 Lachnospiraceae bacterium UBA7026
GTTCTTTTCAAAGGGCTCCTCGATCTCCTTCAGATGCTGGAGGAGACGGATGTCATTGGAGAACTTATGGGCTGACTGGGCTATGCCGCCAAGAACATTGAGCACCCTGCTGTCTATCTTTCTGGAATAGGTCTGGCCGGAAACCGGATAACAGGATTCAAAGCCCATCTTCTTGGCAATCATATCGTCAATCTTACGGATCGTCTCATGGTCCCCGTTGAAGAGCTCCAGAAAGCTTGCCTGGGTCCCGGTGGTTCCTTTGGAACCGAGAAGCTTCATATTTGCGATCACATGGTCCAGGTCCTCCATATCCAGAAGAAGCTCCTGAATCCAGAGGGTAGCCCTCTTACCTACCGTTGTCGGCTGGGCAGGCTGGAAATGGGTGTAGGCCAGGGTGGGCAGGTCCTTATATTTGCCGGCAAAAGCAGCCAGCCCGGCGATCACGTTAATGAGCTTGCTGCGGACCAGCTTCAGGGCCTCGGTCATGATAATAATGTCTGTGTTATCTCCCACATAGCAGGAGGTGGCGCCAAGGTGGATGATGCCCTTTGCATCAGGGCACTGGACGCCATAGGCATAGACATGGGACATAACATCGTGGCGGACCAGCTTTTCTCTTTCTTTGGCCACGTCGAAATTAATATCGTCCGCGTGGGCTTTCAATTCGTCAATCTGTTCTTTCGTCACGCTGTCAAGGCCCAGCTCATACTCGGTCTCTGCCAGAGCGATCCAGAGTTTTCTCCAGGTCTTGAACTTCTTATCCGGTGAAAAAATATACTGCATCTCTTTGCTGGCATAGCGCTCGGAAAGTGGGCTCTGATATCGATCGTACATATGGATATACCTCCTGAAAATGCTGTTTTTTATAAGTTAATTGTAGGGTTTCCAACTGTCATGGGCAGGGATGCCTCCGCCTTAAGGCCTTCTTTTTTACAGATCCACTTTATACAAGCAGAACTCTCCGGCCTATTATTCCCCGCCATGGATTAATTCTGAAGTCAGAGGCAGGATGCCGCGACGGATTTTAACGGTGAGGATCCTCTTTACCGATTCCTCGATCCTGGATTCATCAATGGAACCTCTCTTTACTGCGTCAAGAAGCTCCTGAAAAGCTTCCTCCATGTCATCGGGCATCAGAATCATGTCTGCTCCGGCCTTGACAGCCTTGAGAGCCGCCTGGCCGGAATCGTAAAACTTGGTTATGCTCTTCATGTTCAGAGCGTCTGTAATGACGATTCCATCATACCGGAGCTCATCCCTTAAAATATCAGATATCATAAGCTTGGACAGGGATGCAGGAACCTCCTGGCCTGTCACTGCCTTCACAGATACATGGGAGACCATGACGAAATCCGCCCCGGCTTCAATTCCAGCCTGGAAAGGCAGGAATTCCACCTCCCGAAGCCGGTCAATACTAGTCTCTAAGTCCACATAACCTCTGTGGGTATCTTCGCTGGTGTCTCCCTGCCCTGGAAAATGTTTGAGAGTAGAGCTGACTCCATTTTCCTGGAGTCCTTTTACCTCCTGGCTGACAAACTGGCTGACCAGTTCAGGGTCACTGCCAAAGGACCGGTCCCCAATCTCTGTATTCTCAGTGTTGGTAACAATATCGGCCACAGGGGCAAAGTCCACATTAAAGCCAAGTTCTGACAGGTCCTGGGCCAGGGTCTGGCCCAGGGCGTAAGCACTGTTTGGATCGCCGCTTTTCCCAATCTCTGCCATGGAAGGAAATATAGTCACTCCCATGCCTTCTGTATTGGCGATCCGGGCAACGCTGCCGCCTTCCTCATCCACTGCAGTGAAAAGAGGAATCTTATTGTCCTTCTGGGCCTCTTTAATAAAGGAACTGATCTGGTCCCTGTCCTTGATATTAAAGGAAAAATAGATGATGCCGCCGATATGATATCTGGCAAGCCTTTCTTTCATCTGGTCAGTGACCGCAGTTTCGGCATCATAGTCCAGGGAGTCCGTACTGACCAGAAACATCTGGCCCACTTTCTCCTCCAGGGTCATCTGGCTAAGAATATCATCCACCATACCATCCATGGTGATGTCATCCAGGTGGGCAGGATTCATATCACGTATCGAAGTGGATGCCTCAGCCGGAGAACCCGGACTCTTTGGCCGGCAGCCCGCCAGGACCAGGACCCCCGTAAGCAGAAGCAGGAGGCCGCAAATCATTTTCTTATTAGCGTATCCTAAAATCATAAACTATTCTCCCATAAAGGAATCCCGGGATTAGTCTTCCTCTGAAGAATCCCCGGAGGCTTCCTCCGGATCTTTCAGGAAAAAGAAAGATTTGACCATGTTATCTGTATCAATCAGATTATTATACTGCATGATCTGGTACTCCTTTACCATATCCTGGTATGGAGAATCCAGGGCGTTCTCATAGAAGTTGCCATCCTTGTCAATGGAGCCCATGGCCGTCAGTACCGGAAGCTTCTCATGAAGCCTGAGCAGGAACTTCTGGTAAGGTGTCAGCTTAAGGCCAGCCTCTTTCATCATATAGGCACTGAGATAATTGGCACTCATCTTGTCAATCTCAGTCTCCTTTATATTATAGTTGGCCCAGATGACAAAGGGAACCTGATATTTTTTCATCAGGTCCTGGCTGGACAGGTCCGCCGCCGACTTGCCAAAAAGACCGTCATAAAAGCTGCTGGCGACAGCCGGCTGATGGTCTCCGAACATAAGAATCAGTGTGGGTTCCTTCACTTTACTGAAGTAAGCGGTAAGATTCCGGAAGGCTTCATCACTCTTCTTTACCAGGGACAGATACTGGTCCGCCGTATCGTTCTGGTGATTATCCGTAATCACCACGTCGTTGTTAAAGTTACTGTAGGTCTTGTCGAAACCACCATGGTTCTGCATGGTCACAGTAAAGAGGTAGAAAGGATCATCCTTCTGCTCTCTCTGCTCATAAAGTTCTATGAGCTTGTCATAGTTGGACTGGTCTGAGATATATTTTCTATACATGAGAGGATTGACAAAGTCACTTTCACTGTAGAAATGGGAGAATCCCATCTCATCATAAACCTCAGGCCTGTTCCAGCCACTGGCCAGATAGGGATGAAGTGCCAGAGCCGGTCCGTAGCCCTGCTGCTGCAGGGTATAGGTGATATTCGGCAGGATATCCTTGACCACCTGGGTATAGGCAATAATACCGCTTTGCAGGAAGGACATACTGTCACCGGTCAGAAACTCAAACTCTGAATTACAAGTTCCCGATCCGAAAATAGACATATATAGATCACCCTTGATGGTATTTTTCTTCAGGCTGTGAATATAGGGCATATAATCCTGGTTGGTAGAGAAGTCTCCCACTACATGAAGGTCTGAAAATGCTTCATTCATAATGCAGATTACATTGGGCTTTTTCTTCTTTTTAGGCTCCAGCCTGCCTCGCTTGTCATCCTCCGGTTCATTGGCAAAGGCTTCTTCATATCTTGCGGCTATGGTCTGGGCCGCCTCCACTGAGTAGTCGGAGGGTTTTTCCTGGACCAGAGAGTTCATGTTAAGGACAAAACCGAAAAAGAGGCCGTTTTTGGCGTAACCCTTTTTCTGGTCCCAGACATTATTCCTGATTCCATAGCTCTTCAAAGTCTTCTGCTCTATGACAAAATGGCCCAGGATCACAGAGGCTCCAAGAATCAGGGCCGCCATGACCAGCCTGGGCTTCCAGCCCATATGCTTTTTCGCCGGGCATCTCCAGAGAATAAAACAATAGAGAAGGGCAAAAATGGCATTCCATATAAATACTGGCTGGACTGAGTAATTATAGTTGGCAGCCACCGAAAAGCCGGTGGAGGCAGACATCATGTCGGAGGGAACTATAGGTGCTCCTTTGAAAGTCAGCACAAAATAGTTGCCAAGACCGATGATGTACCAGATGACAATACCCAGGGTAACCGCCAGCCGTCTGGAATAAAACAGCAGGTAAAGCAGGCCGAAAAACATGTAATAAAGCAGCAGGTTGAGGGCGAACTCCGCCGGCCTGAAACTTTTCAGCAGGTTATCCGTAAATCTCTCCACCATCCAGTAGGTAAAGAGGGGGGCTGCCAAAGTCATCAGGTAACCAATCCATGCTTTCACCTTTTCCGGAAGAGGAATGGGGAACCAGAGCAGGAGAATCAACACGGCCACAGACAGCATAATCCCTGCCCACTGCCGGTAAATGGTCACCGGATAATAAAACTTGGCCACCAGATATTTCCTCTGGGGAATCTGGTTGACAGTCATCTTACCCTTGAAACCTCTCTCCTTCGTGGACCACTGGAAGACCAGGGGCTCCTTGCCGGATTCTGCTCCTTTGCTGGTCAATCTAATATAATAATAATGGCCTTTCTCAATCTGCAGGTCTGTTTTGAATTCTGTATAATCATAATTAACCAGGTCCTTGATAGGTTCGCTGAGGGCAGTCAGACTCTGACCCGTGGCCTCATCCACGATCTCAAGGACTACATCTCCTGTAGCTGTCCCGGCATAGTCATTACCAAAGTAGACCTTCACACTTTTCAGATGTTTGTGTCTGGCTTTGAACTTCTGCTGGATCACGCTACCTTCACTGATCATGGCCACCTGGTCGATCCGGTACTTATTTACCTGATTCGTGGCATTTCTCTGATATTCCATAAAGTGGGTGCAGAGATAGATTCCGGTTACAAGCAGGCACATGCTGACCATGGTTTTCAGCAGCAGGCTTAAGGGTCCTGGCTTATTTACTTCTTTTTTTCTTCTTTTTCTGACTTTTCTTTCCATAATATATATCCAGATCGCAGACACTGTGGTCTGACTATAACTTCAGGTCTTATAAAGAAAAATAGATTCTTATCAGTAATTGCCCAGAATTTTGAAATCAGCAACCTCAGACCGGACACCCTGCAGGGCATTCTTTACGGCATTATCATGGAGATTACCGGTAATATCTATATAAAAACGGTACTCCCACTGCTTCTCCGGCAGGGGGACGGACTCAATATGTGAAAGGTTCAAATCATTATAAAGGAAATGGGATAAGATGTTGTAAAGGGTGCCGCTCTCATGAAGCAGGGAGAAGCTGATACTGATCTTATCGGCATGGGAGGTATACTGCCTTTTCTTGGAAAGTATGACAAAACGGGTCACATTGGAGGACTCGAAGTTGATATTCTCCTCCAGGATATCAAGACCGTAAAGCTCGGCAGCCCTCTTGCTGGCCACAGCAGCCTGGCAGGTCTGGTGTTCCATGGCCACTTTTTCGGCGGCAATGGCTGTATTCTCAACACTGATCTGCTCCACGCCCAGTTTCTCAAGATAGGGGGCACACTGCATCAAGCCCTGTGGATGGGAAATGACCACCTTAATCTCTGAAAGCTTGCTGCCTTTGACACCCAGCAGGCAGTGCTCCACCTTGACAAATACTTCACCAACGATACATACATCATTTTCAAGGAGGATATCATAGACACCTGTCACGTCACCGGCTGAGGAATTCTCAATGGGCAGGACGCCGTAATCCGCGTCACCGTTATTGAGAGCGAAGGCCACGTCCTTGAAATTAGTGACCCCGTAGTTATCGATGTCCGCGCCAAAGAACTTTTTGCAGGCCATCTCGCTGTAGGATCCGGGAACACCGGGATAAACCACCCTGGTATCAGGGAACATGACCAGATCTTCCACCTCGGAAAAATAGTTCTCGATATAGCGATCTCTCTGATGGATCAAATGATACTGGTACTTCCTGCTGATAGACATAATCTGGATAAAAATCTCCTCCAGTCCTTTGACGATAAAAGGATTGGACCTGTTCTTGGTCAGGTCTGCCAGCTTCTCATCCTCCCTGTTCTTATCATAGACAGGCTCACGGGTCCCTTTTTTTGCGTAAGCCATCTGGGCGGAATACCTCATGCGCTGCTCAAAGAGCTCTGCTATGGTCCTGTCCAGACTGTCCAGATCGTTTCTTATTTCTTCTAAATCGCGAACTTTTTTTTCCATAATATATAATATTCCTTCTTTAATCTAATGATTACAATAATAGTCTGGCTTTTCTTAATCCAGTCTCCTTTTCATATCTATATATCTCTCCCTGTACAGGGGATGAACACCATAGGGGTTGAGCTGGCAAAGCGGCCCTAAGACAAAGATCCTGTTGTGCATGTCAGGATGGGGAAGAACCAGCCGGGGATCCTCCGTGACCAGGTCATCGTAGAGCAGCAGGTCCAGATCCAAAGTCCTGGGACCCCAGTGGATCTCCCTTTTCCTGCCTGCTTCCTGTTCGATCTCCATAAGTCTGTCCAGCATCTCCCAGGGAGTCAGCAGGGTATCAAGACTGAAGACTGCATTGAGAAAGCCAGGCTGGTCTTTATAGCCATAGGGCTCTGATTCCAGCAGGTCTGAGGACCGGAAATCACGGCAGTCTTCCAGATTCATTAACCGCTTAACAGCCAGCCGCAAGAAAGCCGCCCTGTCTCCAAGATTGGAACCGGCGCCAATATAAACCCTGTGCCATCCTCTCTCTATGCAGACAGAGGCATGGTCCATGTGCATCAACACCGGAGCCCAGGGTTTCTTCACCTCCAGCTTCACCTTATCTATCTCTTTATACTCCAGCAGGATGACCCGGACAATCCTCTCAGCCACCCTTTCTAAAAGACTGTCATTCTGCCGGGTCATCTCCTTTTTGATCAGCCTGCAGACATCACCATAGCTGACGGAATCAGTCATCTCGTCGCTGAGTCCTGCCTTTCTTGTGTTGGTATAAAGTGAGACACTCACCACGAACTTCTGGCCCAGGATATTCTCTTCCTTGTGCAGGCCATGGTGGCAGAAGACCTCCAGATCCTTGACCTGGATTATATCATTTTTATCTCTTCCATTCATTCTCATCCATCTCTTCCATAAAGGACAGGGAGCCGCAAAGAACCAGTACATCGTCCTTTTTACAGTGTTCTCTGGCCATTCTAATGGCTTCATTTACACCCGGACATACAATAGGGGCACCCCCTCTTTTCTTGATCGTCCCGGCCAGAATCTCCTCATTAAGTCCCCTTGCGTTCCCGGGGCGGAAGACAAAAAACATACTGGCGGAGGGCACAAGAAGGCGCACCATCTCATCATAGTCCTTATCCTTTAACACCCCAATTATATATATTATTCTTCTATTTGTAAAATGTTTTTCAATAAAGGCCTTGAGCCTCAGGATTCCGTCCTTGTTGTGGGCCCCGTCCCGGTAAAAGAGCGGGTCTTTAGAAAGCAGCTCCAGCCGGCCCGGCCAGCGGGTCTCCCGGATTCCCTCTTGCAGGATGGCCATAAGCCTGTAATCCGGTTTTTTCTCTTTATCGCTGTTGCAATTGCCCCCGTCCAGGCTTTCTCCGGTGAGGCAATCCATATTTCCTTTCCGGGTCCTGCCGGTCAGACAATCCTCATCTTCGTCCCGCTTCCTGCCGGTCAGACAATCCTCATCTTTGTCCTGGGTCCTGCCGGTCAGACAATCCTTATCTTCGTCCTGGGTCCTGCAAGTCAGAAGAATCCGGCCTGCCTCCAGGGCTAAAAGGGCATTTTCAGGCTGATGGCCCCCGGGCAGGGGACAGTCAAAGCAGACCCCCTCCCAGACAAAGCGGCTGCCATCGTAAGCTTCCTCCAAAATCTGTGGCCGGCCCACTTCAATCAGGTCAGACCCCAAGTCTCTGGCCCTTTTACGGATCACTTCCATGACTTCCGGTGGATTAGGTGCCGCCAGACAGGGGCAGCCGGCCTTGATGATGCCTGCCTTGTGGCCGGCAATCTTCTCCAGGCTGTCACCCAGCCAGGCCGTGTGATCCATACTGATGGAAGTGATGACCGTCAGTAGGGGATGGTCCATAATATTGGTAGCATCCTCTCTTCCTCCCATGCCTGTTTCCACCAGGGCATAATCCACCTTATGGGCAGCGAAAAAGAGAAAAGCTAGGGCCGTCTCTACCTCAAAAAGAGTAGGACCGGGAAATCCCTTCTCCTGAATCCGGTCATCGGCTTTTTTTATGAGGCAGTAGAGGTCAGCAAGTTCCTCCTCACTAATAAAAACTCCGTTGATCTGGAATCGCTCCCGGTAACCCCGGATTGTGGGGGAAAGATATCTTCCAACCCTGTATCCGGCGGTCCTTAGAATGGAGTCGAGAAAGGCAAAAACAGACCCCTTGCCGTTGGTCCCTGCTATGTGGACCAGGGGCAGGCCCTTTTGGGGATTCCCCAGCTCCTCAAGCAGGCGGCGGATAGAATCCATACCCGGTACAATCCCCCTCCTGCCCAGGGCTTCTATATATTCATTTACATTAAGTTTATCATCATTATCCATGGCATACTTTCATAATAATCCGGTTGTTCCCGGATAAACAACAAGAGCCAGCAGCCGGCTTAAACTTCAAAAATAAGATCTCCGTAGCTGGGAAGCGGCCAGTTATTTTTGGAAACCAGCATTTCCAGGCGGTCTGCGGGAGCTCTCAGTCTGTCCATGGCGGCAGAGACCACATCGTGGTAGAAATGTCCCTGGCTGCAGGCATCCTCAATCTTCTCCGCCTGGTGTACAGCATCCTCCAGCTTACCTATGCCGGCATAGAGATCAGTCACATTATTCTGTATATCCTTCATGAGAGACTCCTGCACTGACACATCCAGGTCCGGTGTAGCCTTCTTGATATTAATCAGGGATTCTGCCAGGTGACTCTGGTATCTGAGACAGGCGGGAAGAATCTGCTTCTTAGCCATATCAATCATGGTAAGACCTTCAATGTGCAGGGTCTTGGCATAGGTTTCATACATGATCTCAGCCCTGGATTCCAGCTCAGCCCTGGTAAATACGCCGTGCTTTTCAAACATAGTCACAGACTTGTCAGAAACAAGGGCCGGTATGGCATCAACCATACATTTAATATTGGGCAGTCCCCGCTTTTTAGCTTCCTCGACCCACTCTTCGGAATAGCCATTGCCATTGAAGAGAATCCGGTAATGCTTTCTCATGGTGTTCTTAATCATGTCATGGATGGCCATGGACAGGTCTTCCGCTTTCTCAAGCTGGTCGGCCATATCACTGAGAACATCAGCCACAATAGTGTTAATCACAATATTAGGGTCAGCGATAGACTGACTGGAACTGGGCATACGGAACTCGAACTTATTGCCGGTAAAGGCAAAGGGAGAGGTCCGGTTTCTGTCAGTGACATCCTTGGTGAAGGTGGGCAGGGAATGGACACCGGAATAGTACTCTTCCCCTTCGATGGAGTGGGTTGCTTCTCCTGCGTCAAGGAACTGGTCCACCACATCCTGCAGCTGCTCTCCCAGGAAAATGGATATTATGGAGGGTGGGGCTTCATGGCCTCCCAGCCTGTGGTCATTGCCCGGCGTGGAGGCAGACAGACGCAGCAGCTCTGCATTCTCATCCACAGCCCGGATAATGGCCGCCAGAATCAGAAGGAACTGAACATTCTCATGGGGGGTGTCACCGGGATCCAGGAGATTCTCTCCCAGGTCGGTGGCCATGGACCAGTTATTATGCTTACCTGATCCATTGATACCATAGAAAGGCTTTTCATGGAGCAGACACTTCATGCCCATCTGATCAGCCACCCTCTGGGCAGTTTCCATGACAAGCTGGTTATGGTCTGTGGCTATGTTGGTCTGGTCGTAGATGGGAGCAAGCTCGTGCTGGGCCGGAGCCACCTCGTTGTGCTGGGTCTTGGCACTGATGCCAAGCTTCCACAGCTCCCTGTTAAACTGATCCATAAAACCAAGAACCCGCTCCGGGATAACACCAAAATAATGGTCATCCATCTCCTGGCCCTTGGGCGGCATGGCTCCAAAAAGGGTTCTGCCTGTAAAGATCAGGTCTTTTCTTTTTAAAAAGGTCTCTTTATCGACCAGGAAATATTCCTGCTCAGGACCTGCATAGGTGATGATCTGTTTGACTTCATTATTGCCAAACAGCTTTAAGATTCTCAAAACCTGCAGGCTGATGGCCTGCATGGAACGAAGCAAAGGTGTCTTCATATCCAGGGCCTCTCCCTTGTAGGAACAGAAGGCCGTAGGGATACAAAGAATGGTTGAATGGGGAGTCTCCTTAATGAAGGCCGGAGAGGTACAGTCCCAGGCCGTGTAGCCCCGGGCCTCAAAGGTAGCTCTCAGTCCGCCTGAAGGGAAGGAGGAGGCATCCGGCTCTCCTTTGATCAGCTCCTTACCGGAAAACCGCAGCAGGGTGGTTCCGTCATGTTGGGGATCGATAAAAGCATCATGCTTCTCTGCCGTAATGCCGGTCAAGGGCTGAAACCAGTGGGTAAAATG